>NZ_JBEZLP010000010.1:136341-332323 GCF_040652195.1 Streptomyces sp. NPDC048278 | reverse complement strand
AGCGTGCCGTTGTGCCCCGCAAGCCGTCCTCGCCGCCCACGCCTCCGATCCCGCACTGGCGGCCATGCGCATCGGCTTCACCGACGCCCTGCGCCGCACCGCCCAGGTGACCGCGTCCGGCCTCCTCGCCCGCCAGGAGAACCCGAAGGCGACCGTGACCAGAGCGCGCTCCGGACGCCTCCCACCAGAGGGGCAGGCGCAGGCGCTCACCCACGGGCGATGCCCGGCGTGGCGCGGTATGTCATGAATGTGCCGCATTAGCGTTTGCGGCATGAGTGAATCTTCATTTCAGGACGACGTACTGGGCGAACTCGGCGACCAGGATCTGAACGAGATCGCCGGGCTCCTGGGCACCGACACCGACGGGGCCCGCCAGGCGGTGGCCGCGACCGCAGGCGCGATGAGCAGCCGGCTGCGGGAGCAGGCCGACGCGGACGACGAGGACGCCATGGAGGTACGCGAAGCCGTCGCAGAGGCCGCCGAACCTCCGCTGCAGGGCGTGGCCACCCTGGGCGGCGGGCTCGCCGGGGGCCTGATGGCCGGTCTGCTCGCCAAGATGAGCAGGCCCGTCGCGCAGGCGGTGTCGAAGAAGACCGGCATTCCCGCCGCGAACGTCGACCGGATCATCAGGGTGCTCATTCCCGTGGTGATGGCTGTCTTCGCCAAGCGTGCAGCCGCGGCCAAGGGGACCGCATCTGGGGATGCCCCCTCAAGCGGCACGGCTCCCGGCACAGGCCCGGGTGGCCTCGGTGAGCTGCTGGAGCAGCTCCTCGGCGGCGGCAAGAAGTAGTCGTTCCGGGCCGCGTCACGCGGTCGGAGGCCGGCCCGGATGCCCCCTCACCACGGCGTCGGCCCGCTCGGACGGGGCCAGTTGTACGGCTGACCGGCCGTCGGACGCCTCCGCGACTACCTTCATGTCCGGTTGTGCGTCGATGAGCAGCCGGAAGGTGCCGGGGACAGGGCAGTTCGGCGACGACGCGGAATCAGCACTTCGGCCGTGGACCGGCGGTGACGGTTCCGCCCACGGCCGTGGCGCGCTCGCGCATGCCGATGAGGCCGTGCCCGGTGCCAAGTCCCTTGGCCGCGTGGGGCGGACCGTCGTCCGTGACATGAGCCTGGCCCGGGATCCGTTTCAGGCTGATCGCAGGTGCGTGCGCATCCGCCGCTCGCACCTGCGCCGCCGCACGGCTCAGTCGTCGTCGGGGAACTCCCCGGCGAAGGCGGCGGCCATACGGAGCCAGGGCTGCGCCTCGTCGTGGCGGCCCTGGCGTTGCAGGGTCCGGCCCAGCAGCAGGTGGGCGTAGTGTTCCACCGGATCGCGCTCGACGATCTGACGCAACTGGTCTTCGGCGCGCCGCAGCTGCGCGGAGTGGTAGTAGGCGCGGGCCAGCAACAGCCTGGGGCCGGTCTGTTCCGGGACCTCCTGGACGACGTCGGTGAGCAGCCGTGCCGCGCCGATGTAGTCCCTGCCTTCGAACAGCAGCTGCGCCCGCTCCCAGCGCTCGGCGGTGCTCTCCTCGTGCGGTGCGCCGGCGCCGTTGTCGAACAGGTGCAGAGCGCTTGCCCACCGGTCGGGCGCCACTCCGTCGGTGGCCGGGTAGTCGTTGAAGCTGTCGGTCATCGTTTCCTCCGTTCCCGAGCTGCGTGCGCGGGGTGGTCTCAGACCGCCCGTGCGGTGGTCGGTGTGCCGGCCGCGTCGCGTGCGGCGAGGAGCGAGGCGTGGGTGGGGGCGTCGGGGACGCCGGCGGGCCGGTTCGCGGCGAATTCCTTCCGCAGCACCGGTACGACCTCCTCACCGAGCATGTCGATCTGTTCCAGGGCGGTCTTCAGCGGGATGCCGCCGCCGTCCACCATGAACAGCTGACGCTGGTAGTCCCCGGCGTACTCGCGGAAGCTGAGCGTCTTCTCGATGACCTGCTCCGGGGTGCCGACGGTCAGCGGGGTCTGCGCCATGTACTCCTCCATGGAGACTCCGCCGCCCATCACCGGTGAGTGGTCGAAGACCGGGCGGAACTCGCGTACGGCGTCCTGGGAGTTGCGGCGCATGAAGACGTGGCCGCCGAGGCCGACGATCGCCTGCTCGGGGCTGCCGTGTCCGTAGTGCGCGTAGCGCTGCCGGTACACGTCGATCAGCTTCTGCGTGTGCTCCCTGGGCCAGAAGATGTTGTTGTGGAAGAAGCCGTCACCGTAGTAGGCGGCCTGCTCGGCTATCTCGGGCGAGCGGATCGAGCCGTGCCAGACGAACGGCGGGACACCGTCCAGCGGGCGCGGGGTGGAGGTGAAGCCCTGCAGCGGCGTGCGGAACCGGCCCTCCCAGTCGACGACGTCCTCGCGCCACAGCCGGCGCAGCAGGGCGTAGTTCTCGACGGCGAGGTTGATGCCCTCGCGGATGTCCTTGCCGAACCACGGGTAGACCGGGCCGGTGTTGCCCCGGCCCATCATCAGGTCCACCCGGCCGTCGGCCAGGTGCTGGAGCATCGCGTAGTCCTCGGCGATCTTCACCGGGTCGTTGGTGGTGATCAGCGTGGTCGACGTGGACAGGATGATCCGCTCGGTACGGGCGGCGATCCAGCCCAGCATCGTGGTCGGGGAGGACGGCACGAACGGCCTGTTGTGGTGTTCACCGGCCGCGAAGACGTCGAGCCCCACCTCTTCGGCCTTCTGCGCGATGGCGACCATCGCCTTGATCCGTTCGTGCTCGGTCGGCGTACGGCCCGTGTTCGGGTCCGTGGCCACGTCACCGACGGTGAAGATGCCGAACTGCATCGTCTTCAGCCTTTCCATCTGGTTGACGCATCAACTACGCCATGGGAACACGGGCATCACGGCGCCTATTCCGCTGCCGCCGCGCGCAGCGCTACTCGTACCGCTTGTCCAACTGCTCGACGACACGGCCCGCAACCTTCGCGAGCGTGCCGAGCTCCTCCGGCGTGAGAAGGTCGACGAAGAGATCGCGGACCGTGGCCACATGGCCGGGCGCGGCCGACGCGATCATGTCCCGCCCTTGCGGGGTGACGACCACGAACGCGCCGCGCCCGTCCTCGGGGCACTCCACCCGGACGGCCAGCCCGCGCTTGACCATGCGGGAGATCTGGTGCGACATCCGGCTCTTCTCCCACTCCACCGCCTGGGCCAGGTCCGCGGAGCGCATACGGGCGCCGGGCGCCTCGGTGAGATGGACCAGCACGATGTAGTCGGCGGCGGACAGGCCGGAGTCCGCGTGCAGGCGGCGAGCCACCCGGCCGTGAAGTCTCTCCTGCATCCGGACCAGACTGCGCCAGGCATCGCACTCCGCGGGACCGAGGCGTCCCGGCGCCTCGTTCACCGGGACCACTCAGCCAAGCTGTGCCTCCAGCCACCGCAGGACGTCCGGTGTGACCGGGTCGGTGATGTCCGCGAACTCGGTGTGCCGCTTGAGGAACTTGGCGACGTAGGGGCAGACCGGGACGATCCGCATTCCGGACGCGCGTACGTCGGCGAGCGCCTGCTGGACCAGCTGCGCCCCCAGCCCCTGGCCGGCGAAGGCCTCGTCGATCTCCGTGTGGAAGAAGACACGCTGCGCACCCAGGTCGCGGTAGGCGGTCAGACCGGCGCGCCGGCCGTCGACCAGGATCACGTACCGGCGATCGGCGTCCGCACGCTCGACGACCGTGATGGTGGAGGACTCGCTCATGGTGGGCCTTTCGTAAGGGGGAGTCAGCGGGTCAGCGGGTCGGCGGGTTCCGGCGCGGTGTGAGCACGGCGTTCGGCAGGGCCGGTGCGGGGAGCCGGCCCCCGGGAAAGCCCTCGATGACGCCGAAGCGGTCGGAGGAGGCCTCCCAGTCCTCGCGGGCTTTCACGATGTCCTCGTGGCTGCGGCCGACGAAGTTCCACCACATGACGATCCCCTCCTCGAAAGGAGGGCCTCCGAGGAGGATGGTCCGCGCGGGGGCGTCGGTCTCGTTCACCAGCGTCAGGGCGTCCACGCCGCGGGGGACGTAGCCGAGTTCCGCGGGCCGCAGCAGGGTGTCGATCAGGCGGACGTCCCCGCTGTCCACGAGGAGGCCGTGCTCGAAGGTCTCGTCCACGGCGAGGGTGAGCGCCGCGTGCGGTGCGATGACCATCTGGGCGCCGAGCAGTGGCGTGAAGGCCCGGACCGGAGAGGTCCGGCCCGCAAGCGAACCCAGAAAGACCCTGATCTCGGCCCCGTCGACCTGCCCGGGTTCGGGCACGTAGTGCTGGAAGTCCCGGGCGGTGTCGCGGTGTTCCCCGGGCAGCGCGACCCACAACTGGACGCCGTGGACGACGGTGGTGTTCGGGGTGGAGACCTCCGAGTGGGCGATGCCGTATCCACCGGTCATGAGGTTCATCTCGCCGGGCCGGACCAGCGTGCGGGTGCCGAGGGTGTCGCGGTGCTCGACCTCGCCGCTGAACAGCCAGGTGACCGTCTGCAGGCCGGTGTGCGGATGCGGGGGCAGGTCCATGCCACCCGACTCGGCGACCCGGTGCGGGCCGTAGTGATCGGCGAAGCACCAGGCGCCGATGAGCGTGCGCTCCCGCTGGGGCAGCGTCCGCCGTACGTGCATCGCACGCGGACCGCCCAGCGGGACCTCACGTGCCGACAGGACGTCGACTTCCACGTTGCTCACCGAGAGCACCTCCCACACCATCTGGTTGTCACATCAACTATAATGCCATGGTGGTCGGCCGCTGACCACAACACCGTCCGAACACCGTCCGAACACCGGCCACTCCGAGCGTGGCCCGAAGGAGACCCCGACGTGAGCAACCGCCCCGGCAGCTCCCCGCCGCGCAGGATCTTCATCGACAAGCAGAGCCCCAAGGCCTTCCATGCGCTGGTACAGGCCGCCGAGACGGTCCGGGCAACAGCCGCCGAGGCCGGGCTCGACCGCACCACCGTGGAACTGATCAACCTCCGCGTGTCGCAACTCAACGGCTGCGCCTACTGCCTCGACGTACATACCCGGGCGGCCCTGCGCGCCGGCGAATCAACGCGGAGACTCGGAATCCTGAGCGCGTGGCGGGACACCGACCTGTTCACTCCCCAGGAGCGCGCCGCCCTGGCGCTGGCCGAGGCCACGACCGATCCGCTGAACACCGCGGCGCAGACATCCGCCTACGAGGCCGCGCGGCAGGCCCTCTCCGAGGACCAGATATCAGCCGCGATCTGGGTGGCGGTCACCATCAACGCGTTCAATCGCGTGTCGGTCATGAGCAGGCACCCGGTGCCGCCGGTTCAGGACGAGTAGACGAGTGGGGGCGGCCGGCGCTCGGCCCGTCAGGCCGGGTCCTCGTCCAGTTTCTCCACCACACGCTCGGAGACGCGGGCCAGCAACCGCAGCTCCGACGGCGTGACGTGGTCGAGGAAGAGCTCGCGCACCGCCTCCACATGGCGCGGGGCAGCGGCCTCGATCATCGCCCGCCCCTCGTCCGTGATCACCACGAACGCGCCTCGGCCGTCCTCGGGGCACTCGTCCCGCACCACCAGCCCGCGCTTCACCATCCGGGCGATGTGGTGGGACATCCGGCTCTTCTCCCACTCCAGCGCCCTGGCAAGATCGAGAAACCGCCGCCGCCCGTCCGGTACGTCCGTCAGCTCGACCAGGACGGCGAAGTCCGCAGGCGAGACGTTGGACTCCGCCTGCAACAAGCGGGACAGGCGGCCCATGAGCCTCTCATGCATGCGGACGAAGCTCCGCCAGGCATGCTGCTCCTCCGCCGTCAGCCAACGCACCGTCTGCTCCATGGAGCAAGTGTAAACGTAGTTGACAGTTCACCGAATAGGCGCCGGACACCAACCGCGTGCGCGCCCGCTTCAGCGGCACGCCGGCGTGCCGCTGAAGACGCGTGGCGGGTCAGCCCACCTGGATGTCCGCGGCGTTCTCGGCGAGCCAGTCGTCGAAGCTCTTCAGCGCCGGGTTGATCTCCCGCAGGAGATCAAGGTCACGGGCGCCGGTGAACTCCTGGTCGAAGTCGCCGTAGTACTGGAACATGTTGGCGATCTCGTCGCCCGCCGGTACGCCCAGGGAGCGGAAGACGTCGTAGGGCACCGACTGGAAGCGCACCGGCTCGCCGATCGCGGCGCCCAGCTTCTGCGCGTACTGGGCGCCGGTCAGGTGGTCGCCGGCGAGGCCGACGGTCCGGCCGACGAACCGGTCGCCGCCCTTGAGGATGGCGAGCGCGGTGCGGCCGATGTCGTTCACGTCCACACCCGCGAGCAGCTTGCCGTCCTCGAGCGGCAGGGTCAGGGTCAGCACGCCGTCCTCGGCGCGCTTGGGGCCCATCATCGACAGGAAGCCCTGGAAGAAGAAGGTGGTGTTCAGGAAGGTGGTCGGCACCCCGGCCCGCCGGAACAGCTCGTTGCCCTCGCCCTTGGCGTCGAAGTGCGGGACGTTGTACCTGTCCTGGAGGACGGGCATCCGCTCGTCCTCGAGCGGCAGCAGTTCGCGGGTGTCCTCCAGCGTGGACCACACCACGTGCCGCAGCCCGGTATTCTGCGCGGCCCGCGCCAGAACCCCGATCTCCTCCGTCTCCTTGGCCGCCGAACCGTGCGCCCAGAAGTTGGTGACGAGGAAGGCGCCGTAGGCTCCCGCGAACGCCTTGTGCACGGTCGGCTCGTCATGGAAGTCCGCCCGCACGACCTCGGCACCGAGCTCCGCGAGTTCCTTGGCCGCGGGCGAGTCGGGGTTCCGGGTGAGCGCACGCACCGTGAAACCCGAGTCCGGATCGGCCAGGATCGCCCGCGCGGTGCCGCCTCCCTGCGCACCGGCGGCTCCGGCGACCGCGATGACCTTCTGCTCACTCATGTCATTACCCCTGACGAAGGAGAGATCGTTGACACATCAACCGAAGCACATTCTGGTTGACGAATCAACTTGCGGGGTGGGATCCAGCCACGATCGACATGGAAGCCGCCCGAGCGGCGCAAGGTCGCGCGCCCAAGATGTTGATACATCACCCTCTTGCTAGCCTCGGACGGGCACATCCGCTGAAGAAGACGGAGCCACGAGATGTCCCTTGCAGTGCAGTTCTCCGAGTACGGCACCACGGAACGACTGCGTGTCGTCGACGTGACGCCCCCGGCTCCCGGGCCTGGCCAGGTACGGCTGGCCGTGCGCGCCGCCGGCGTCAACCCCGTCGACTGGAAGATCCTCCAGGGGGCGATGCGCGAGCAGATCCCGCTGACCCTGCCCGCGAGCCTGGGGTCCGACGTGGCCGGTGTGGTCGACGCCGTCGGCGAGGGAGTGACCGGGACCGAGGTCGGCGACGAGGTGCTCGGCACTTCGCTCACGCCCTCCTACGCCCAGTTCGCGCTGGCCGATCCCGCCGCGCTGGTCGCCAGGCCCGGAACGGTGCCGTGGCACGTGGCAGGCGTCCTCGCCGGCGCGGGCGGCACCGCATGGGCGGTCCTGGAACGGCTGAAGGTCACCGAGGGCGAGACGGTGCTGATCCACGCAGCCGCCGGCGGCGTCGGCACCTTCGCGGTCCAACTGGCCGTCGCCCGTGGCGCCCGCGTCATCGGCACGGCCGGCGAACCCCGTCACGGGCTGCTGCGCGAACTCGGCGCCCTGCCGGTCACCTACGGGCCCGGACTGGTGGAACGGGTCCTGGCCATCGCCCCCGGCGGCGTCGACGCCGTCGTCGACGCGTCCGGCCGCGGCGAGATCCCGGACTCGATCGAACTGGCGGGCGGCCCGGAGCGCGTTCTCACGCTGGTGGCATTCGATGCCGCCGGGACCGGTGTCCAGATCCATGCGGGCGGTGCGGCCGGACAGGGGGTTCGCGCCCTGAGGGAGATCCTGGGCCTGATCCAGGACGGCCGGCTGCGGGTGCCGGTCGCGCGCACCTACGGCCTCACGGAAGCAGCCGCCGCCCTGGAGGCGAGCCGCACCGGCCACGTGGCCGGCAAGATCGCCCTGGTGACGGAGTAGAGGTTCCGGGGTGGCGCCCACCCGGGCGCGCACGGTTGACGCCCCCACGGCCTTTGGTTGACACGTCACTCAAATATCCGGATGATTGACACCTCAACAATCGGCCTGCCCAGGAGCCCTCCATGTCTGATCTCGTCTTCGGTCTGGACACCTTCGGAGATGTGCCGGAGGACGACCTCGGCGCCCCGGTGTCCTACGCGAGGGCCATCCGCCAGGTGGTCGAGGAGGCCGTCCTCGCGGAGGAGACCGGCGTGGACGTCATCGCGCTCGGCGAACACCACCGCCCGGAGTTCGCGATCACCACCCCGGAGACCGTGCTCGCCGGCATCGCCACGCGCACCAGCCGGATCCGCCTGAGCTCCGGCGTCACCGTGCTCAGCTCCGACGATCCGGTCCGCGTGTTCCAGCGGTTCGCGACCGTGGACGCACTGTCCGACGGCCGGGCCGAAGTCATCCTCGGACGCGGTTCCTTCACCGAGTCGTTCCCCCTCTTCGGATACGACCTCGCCGACTACGACGTGCTGTTCGAGGAGAAGATCGAGCTCTTCGCCAGGCTGCTGGAGGAGAAGCCCGTCACCTGGAGCGGCAGCACCCGGGCTCCGCTGGAGAACGCCGACGTCTTCCCCAAGACCGAGTCCGGCCGCCTGAGGACCTGGGTGGGCGTCGGCGGCTCTCCCCAGTCGGTCATCCGCACCGCGCGCTACGGCTTCCCGCTGATGATCGCCATCATCGGCGGCAACCCGGAACGCTTCGCGCCCTTCATCGACCTCTACCGGCGCGCGACCGACCAGTTCGGCACCACCGCGCACCCGGTCGGCATGCACTCCCCCGGCTTCATCGCCGACACGGACGAGCAGGCCCGGGAACTGCACTGGCCGGGCTACAAGATCGTCCGGGACCGCATCGGCGCGCTGCGGGGCTGGCCGCCAGTGCGCAAGGAGGAGTACGACTCGGAGGTCGAGCACGGCTCCCTCTACGTCGGGTCGCCGGAGACCGTCGCCCGCAAGATGGCCCACGCCATCAAGGCACTCGGCGTAGGCCGCTTCGACCTCATCTACGGCAACCAGTCGATCAGCGCCCGGCTGCGTGCCGTCGAGCTGTACGGCACCAAGGTGCTCCCGATGGTCCACGAGATCCTGGCGGGCTGACACCGTGAACGGGCCCATCACCGCCGTGAACACCGTAGGCATCCTGGGTGCGGGCAAGGTCGGCACGGCGCTGGGGCGGCTGGCCCTGGCCGCCGGCTACCGGGTGCTCATCGCGGGTTCGGGCGAACCCGCCAGGATCGCGCTCACCGTCGAGGTCCTCACTCCTGGCGCGTCCGCGGTCACCTCGGCCCAGGCCGCGGCTGCGGCGGACGTCGTCGTCCTGGCGCTTCCACTCGGCAAGTACCGCGCTCTCCCCGTCGACGCGCTGCGCGGCAAGCTCGTGATCGACGCCATGAACTACTGGTGGGAAGTCGACGGCATCCGCGAGGACCTGACCGACCCGCTCACCTCCTCCAGCGAGATCGTTCAGGGCTACCTGGCGGATTCACGAGTGGTCAAGGCGTTCAACCACATGGGCTACCACGATCTGGAGGACGGAGCCCGACGCCCTGGAACACCCGGACGCAAGGCGATCGCGATCGCCGGCGACGATCCGAACGACCTCTCCACCGTCGCGCGCATCGTCGACACGGTCGGCTTCGACCCCGTCGTGGCCGGCCCCTTGGCCGAAGGGGTACGACTGGAACCGGGCACCGAGCCGTTCGGTGCCAACGTGGGCGCCGAAGAACTCCGTGCGATGCTCCTCCGCTTCCCGGAGTCGGAGCGCGGACGAGCCGTACTCGGCGCACGGGCCGCCGCCGCGAACTCGGCGGAGGACGCGGCCTGATCGGCCGATCCGACACTTTCGGCAGCCGGGCATCGGTCTACGACGGGGCCTCCCAGCGCGGCGACGCCGACTTCGAGCTCGCAGGCCTCCTGCTCCGGCTCCGGCTCCTACTCCGGCGGACGCCGGAACCGGCCCTCTGGTCCTTGGCAGGCGTTCGCCGCCTCCGCCCGTCGCTCCAGCGCCCACTCCGTGACCAGTACGGCCAGCAGGTCCACGGCACTGCGGGCGAGCCTGTCCCCTATCCGCGCCCTCCGGCACTCCGCCTCCGAGACGAGCGCGGTGAGGAAGCGGGCCACCCGCGCCCGCGCTCCCTCCGCGCAGGCCAGACGCATCCCGTGGATACGGCGCAGGTCGGATTCGGCGATGCCCAGGCTGCGCCGGGGAACGCGGAGGACGGTCATGGCGCACGAGTGGCCGCACCGGGTGACCTCCGACCGCTGCGGGTCGCAGAAGACGATGTCACCCGCGTGCGTGCAGGGCTCCTGTTGCCCCTCGCGAGCGGCAACCGAACCGTGACCGTGTATCGCCGCGTAGAGGGCGTCTGCGGCGTCGGGGTCGGATGCCCAGGGGGGAGCCGGGGCGGACCGGCCGTCCGAATGCAGAACATAGATCCTCAGGAAGCCGAGATCGTACGAACGCGTCGATGTATGTGTCACGAGTGGCATCGCAACTCCGAAAGGCAGGGGTTTCTTTTCGCAGAGGAAGGGCCGGACCGTACCGGAAGTCATTCGGCGCCTTCCAGAAGCTCGGCGACCGTGCGGTCCAGGTCCATATGGGCGCCCTCACTGCCCTCGGGCACCAGCGCGAAGGTCCGCAGAAGGAACGCCCTGACGATCGAGGTGCCCATGTCGACGGCCGCCTCCTGGGCACGCGACCGGAGCACGATGCGCACGCGGTCCTGTTGTCCGCGGTGCCGGGGGATCACCAGCACGTCTCCCGTGCCGGCCGACAGCCGCAGTCCCGTCGCGAGCAGACTGCGGGCGAAGAGCCAGTTGACCGGACTGGTGAGGGGCGCACCGAGTGAGAGGCACACGGCGTAGGGATCGGCGGTTCTGTAGCGCAGCTCCGCCGGGAGGAAAACCGCGGGCTCACCCCTGACGTTCACTTGAGCCGTCGTTCCGTACGCGACCGAGTGAATTGGCTTTCTCATTTCACCCCTCCGTCTATGGGGGTCTGACAGAGATGAGCGTGACATAACGGTGCGAATCGCCACATCACACGCCTTCTGGTCTGTTCCGCAGGCGAATGTGGGATACGGATCGGTTACTCCGTGTGTTCGCGCTCTCGCGCCAGCCGGGCCAGTTCGGCACGCGAGGTCAGACCGAGTTTCAGGAAGGCGTGCCGCAGGTGGGAACTGACGGTGTGCGGTGAGTTCACGAGGTGTTCGGCAACCTGCCGGTTGGTCATGCCCTGCGCCACCAGCCGCACCACGGCGACCTCTGACGCCGTCAGTTCCGGCCACGCGGTCACGGTGTCGGGGGGTGTCGTACGGCGTCGCGGTGCGCCCAGCGCCCGTAGCCGGCGGCGTACACGGGCGGCGTCGCGCTCGGCGCCCGCTTCGCTGTAGCGGTCGAGCGCCGCGCCGAGCACGGGTACCGCGTCGGTCGGGTGGGCGAGGGCCAGCTTTCGCCCGGCGTCCTCCAGGGCCGAGGCGCGTGGCAGGAGCCGTTCGATCCCGTCGTAGAGATCCACGGCGTGCAGCAGGTGCGCGGTGTCGTTGTCGAGCAGTCCCCGGGCGTGGGCGGCTGCCGCGGCGAGGACCGGGAAACCGGGGTTGCGGCCGGCTCGCCGCTCGGCGAGGGCGACCGCGGCGGCGGCGCGGTCCTGGGCACCCGCACGCAGCGCCATGCGTACGAAGACGGGGAGGTCGGCGGGGTCGTCGGGACTCGCCAGCGAGGGGCCCACCTGCTCGAACGTGGTGAACGACTCGTCGAGCAGTGCCATGGCCCGCTCCGGGCGGTCCTCCGCGTCGGCCGTGAGCGCCAGCAGCCAGGAACCCGCGTTGCGGACGAGTAGCGCCGGATCGTCGACCATGCGCCTGACCTCGGCCGCGTAGGCCTGCGCCGCGTCGCGGTCGCCGGTGTGCAGGGCGACCCGGAGCAGGGTGTGGAGAAGGGTCGCGTCGGCGAAGTTGCCCATGCCCAGTTCGTCGGCCATGGCTGTGCCCGCTTCCGCCTCCGCTCGGGCGTCGGACAGCCGGCCCGCGTCCAGCAGGACGCGGGAGCGGTTCATGAGCCACAGGCGCATCGCGGCGGCCTGGCCCTGCCGCTGTGTGTCCCTGATACCGGTCTCCGACTCGGCGAGCGACTCCGCCGTACGCCCTGCCGCGTTGAGCATGAAAGCCTTCCACAGCGCCTCGGGCACCCAAAGGGAGCGCGAGAAACCCGCTTCGGACGCGATGTTCTCGGCCTCGTCCGCACGTTCGAACGCCCGCGCCCAGTCGCACTGGTAGTAGAGCACGACCGAGTGGGCCGTCATGGCGGTGGCCAGCGCGGCCCTGTCCCCCACGTGCCGCGCGGACCGCAGCGCCTCGTCGACCGCGGCCCGGGCCGTGGCTCCGTAGTCCCCCACCAGTCCGAGATCGAGGCAGTGCAGGGCCAGAAGGTGAGCGCGCAGGCACTCCGGGATCCCCGGCAGGGCCGCTCCGATGCCGGCTTGGCGCGCTCCCTCCGTGAAGTCGTACTGGCTCGACACGCGCGCGAGGCTCAGGCGCACCCGCGCCTCCGCCTCGCGGGGCAGGGTGCCGGGCAGCGCCGTCGCACCGAGAGCGCGCGCCTGTGTGGCGCGCCCGGCGCGCCACAGGAGCACCATCGTCTCGGCGATGATCGTCGACCGCTCCGGTGCGTGGGCTGCGGTGAGGTCGAGTGCCTTGCGGCTCAGTTCTCCCGCCGCCGAAGGAGCGGTCTCCGCCAGCTCCGAGGCGGCGGCCCGCAGCAGTCGCACAGCGGACTGGTCGCCGGGTTCCGCGCTGTCCATGACGAGGGAGGCCGCCTCGCTCAGCGATGCTCCGCGGGCCAGGATGATCTCCGCCGCGTGGCGTCGCAGTGCCCTTCGTACGGACTCCGGAAGGCTGTCCGCCACGGCTTCGCGGATGAGGTCGTGGCGGAAGACCAGCCGGCCCTCGCGTTCGGTGAAGAGGTCGGAGTCGAGGGCCTCCTGCACCGGTGCGACCAGGGCGCCGACAGGCCGGTCGAGGAGCTCGGCGAGAAGCTCGACGGTGACGGTGTGTCCGATGGCGGAAGCCGCGCGGACGACTTCCCGGGTGGGCTCGGTGAGGCTGTAGAGACGCTGCCGGATGGAGGTCTGGAAGCGGGCCGGCAGGCGGTGGCCGACCAGGCGGGCGACGCCGTCCGTGACGACCACTCGGCCTTCGGCGGTCATGCCGTGCAGGAGCTCCACCAGGAGCAGGGGAACACCCTCGGCGCGCCGGACGACGTCCAGTGTCGCGGTGTCCGGAGGGGCCCCGAGAACGTCCTGGGTGATCTCCCTGACGGCGGCATCGGAGAGCGGGCCGAGGCCGACCCGGAAGGCGCCGTCCCGCTCCAGCCGGTCCAGTGTGGTGCGGACCTCCGGAGTGCTGCTGCCGCCCCGTACCGCCACCAGCCACAGGATGGCGTGGGCGGACAGCCGGGACGAGAGCGTGCGCAGGGCGAGGAGGGTCAGGTCGTCGCACCACTGGACGTCGTCCAGGATCACCACCAGGGGGCAGTCGAGGGCGGCCCGCTCCAGCTGGTCCTGGAGTTCCTGCAGGAGCCAGAAGCGCTGCTCGGGTGCGGTGGCCAGGGTGCGCAGCCGGACGGTGTCGAAGAGCGGTTTCCCGGCGGTGAGGGTGCCCTCCAGCAGCGGGGCCAGCGGTACGAACTGGCTGTCGGGGTCCGCGCCGCCCCGGAACACCTGGAACGCCCGCCGCCCGGCCGTCGAGCAGGCCTCCGTGAGGAGCCGGGTCTTGCCGCTGCCGGGCGGTCCCTCCAGGCAGAGGACCCCGCCGCGGCCCTGGGCCAGCGCGTCGAACCGGGTGCCGACCACGGCGCATTCCGCGAGCCGGCCCCGCACCGGGGGGCGACGACGCGCATCGTCGGCGGGGAACGGCGGGGGCTGCAGCCGGGTCGGTTTCACGGGCGGTCCTCGGGGCGGAAGCGAGGCGAGTCGCGTCACCTGAGGCTCGGGACGGCACACGTCCCATCAGGTGCATCCCAAAGTAATCGTCACAGGAGAACGCGACCACCGGCGCCCCCGCCACCAGGAAGGACCACCGGCACGCCCGCCACCAGGAGGAGCGCCTGCACCAGGCGGCGGCCGTGCACGGTCGGCGCGGCCCGCGGCGGGCACATGGCTGCTCACCGGGCGCGACCGGTGCGTCACCGGCCAGCCGGTGCCGGTGGTCTCAGGGGCGGGGGATGTTCCGCAGGTTGGCGCGGGCCAGGTCGAGCATCCTGCCGACACCGCCGTCGAGCACGGTCCGGCCCGCGGCGAAGGCGAATCCCTTGACCTGGGCGGCCGAGATGTGCGGCGGGATGGACAGCGCGTTGGGATCGGTCACCAGATCGACCAGGAACGGTCCGTCGTGGGCGAGCGCCCGCTTGAGTCCCTGGACGACGTCTCCGGGACGCTCGATGCGGATCGCCTCGATGCCCACGCCGCGGGCGATCGCCGCGTAGTCCACCGGCTCGTGGTCGGTCTCGTGCTCGGGCAGCCCCTCGACCAGCATCTCCAACTTCACCATGCCCAGGGAGGAGTTGTTGAAGACGATCGTCTTCACCGGCAGGTCGTGCAGCTTCACCGTGAGCAACTCGCCCATCAGCATGCCCAGTCCACCGTCACCCGACATCGAGACCACCTGGCGGCCGGGGTAGGCGAACTGCGCGCCGATGGCGTGCGGCAGCGCGTTGGCCATCGTGCCGTGCAGGAACGAACCGATCACCCGGCGCCGCCCGTTGGGGGTCAGATAGCGCGCCGCCCAGACGTTGGACATGCCGGTGTCGACGGTGAACACCGCGTCGTCGGCGGCGAGTTCGTCCAGAACCGAGGCCGCGTACTCGGGGTGGATCGGAGTGTGCCGCTCGACGTCGCGGGTGTAGGCGGAGACCACCGTCTCAAGGGACTTGGCGTGCTTGTGCAGCATCCGGTCCAGATAGGCACGGTCCCGCTCCGCCTCGACCAGCGGCAGCACGGCCCGCAGCGTCTCCCGGACGTCGCCGTGGACCCCGAGTTCCAGCACGGTGCGACGGCCGAGGCGGCCCGCGTCGTGGTCGATCTGCACGGTCCGCGCCTGCGGCAGGAAGTCGTTGTACGGGAAGTCGGTGCCGAGCAGGACGACCAGGTCGGCCTCGTGCATCGCGTCGAAGCAGGCGCCGTAGCCGAGCAGACCGCTCATGCCCACGTCGTACGGGTTGTCGAACTGGATCCACTCCTTGCCCCGCAGGGTGTGCCCGACGGGGGCGGCTGCCTTCTCGGCCAGCGCCATGACCTCGGTGTGCGCGTCCCGTACTCCCGCGCCGCAGAACAGCATCACCTTGCGTGCCGCGTTGAGCTTCTCGGCCAGCGCCCGTATCTGCGAGTCCGGCGCGAGGACCCGGCCGCGCTCGGTGACCAGGTCACTGCTGCCCGTCGGGTGGGTCGCCTCGTCGTGCGCGACATCGCCCGGTATCACCAGGACCGACACCGCGCTGTTGCCGAGGGCCCGCTGCATGGCGATCCGCAGGATCCTGGGCATCTGCTCGGGGGTGCTGATCATCTCGCAGTAGTCGCTGCACTCGGTGAACAGCCGCTCCGGGTGGGTCTCCTGGAAGAAACCGGTGCCGATCTGGCGGGACGGGATGTGCGAGGCGAGTGCCAGCACGGGCGCACCGGAGCGGTTCGCGTCGTACAGCCCCTGGATCAGATGCGTGTTCCCGGGGCCGCAACTGCCGGCGCACACCGCGAGCCTGCCGGTCAGCTGCGCCTCCGCTGCCGCGGCGAAGGCGGCGGCCTCCTCGTTCCGTACGTGCACCCACTCGATGCCGTCGGTACGGCGGACCGCGTCGACCACCGAGTTCAGGCTGTCACCCACCACGCCGTAGATCCGCTCCACGCCTGCCTGGCGCAGGATGTCCACCATCTGCTGGGCCACGGTCAGATTCCGCATCGCCGGACTTCTCCCCTCGGACTGCACACCGGTCTCATGTGACTCTCGACAGCCCCCAATGTAGTTGATGCATCCACCCTGGTGGCAGGGGCGCCCTTGCTCCCTCCTGGGGGCCGCGCAGGCGCCGGACCTCGGCGAGCCCCCGGAGCAGCATCACGCCGGTGCGCGGCCCATTCCCCTTGTCCTCAGCGGCAACTGACGCAATGTCGGATCGGACACCGCCGGAGCGCATTCGCTGTCGCCATCGATATTGGCCCGCGAGCGGCGTCACCCTCATGCTCCTGCACACCGAAGGCAGCGCCCCGCCCCCGTCGACACCCTGGGGCGACTGCCACGTCACAGGACCGGCCGGATCGCGCTCGGCCACAGCGCCTGATCGCCCGTCGACCGTCCTCGCATTCCTTTCCGTCAGCCCCCGAGCAGCACAACGGACGACCGCCGTCACCGCCCGAGGAAAACCCGAGACTCATCCACCAGCAAGGAGCCGCACGCATGAACGAGCCGCGAACCGAGAGCAACGAACCGGCAGCCCCCACGGAGCACGGATCCCTCACACGCCGCCGCTTCTGGCAGGTCGGCGCCGCCGCGGCGGTCACCGCCGGTGCCACGACGCTCCTTCCGGGGCACGCCGCCGGAGCCGCGACCGCCAGGCCTACGGGCAGGCCGTCCAGCACCCCCTCGATCACTCCCTCCAGCACCAGCAGCGGCGGCACGACGTCGCAGGACTACTTCGACCAGGCCACCGCACTGGCCGGCGACAACCCGATCCTGACGGACCTTGTCACCGCGCTCACCTCCGGTTTCACCCCGCCGCACCCCGACGCTCCGGACCCGACGATGATCTTCGACGACGTTGCGGTACTGAGCGTCGGCTGGGTGTCCGCCACGGCGATCCTCACCTCCGGGGGAATCATCCTGATCGACTCGCTCACCTCGCCCAGTGATGCCCAGAGCACCATCGTCCCCGGGCTGCAGGCCCTCGGGGCGGACCCGTCGACGATCAAGTACGTCGTCGTCACCCACGCCCACCCCGACCACTACGCGGGCGCGCAGTACCTCGCCGACACCTACGGCGCCCGCGTGCTGATGTCACCGACCGACTGGACCACCCTCGCCACCAGCTCGGGAGCCAACATCCCGACCCGGGACCTGGACATCACCGACGGCCAGCAACTCACCCTGGGCGGCACCACGGTCACCCTCCACTACACCCCGGGCCACACCCCCGGCACCGTCTCCCCGGTCTTCCCCGTCCACTGGCAGGGCACCGCACACACCGCCATGCTCTGGGGCGGCACCAACCCGCCCACCGCCACCACCGACAAACAGACCTACCTCGCCTCGGCGATCAGCTTCGCCTCGACGATGTCGCAGGCCGGAGTCGACATCGAGCTGAACAACCACCCGTTCAGCGACTACGGCCTGGAACGCATCGCAGAGCTGACCAGCACCGACAACCCGTTCATCGTGGGCACTTCCGACGCCCAGCTCTTCATGCAGGTCATGGAGGACATGCTGAACGGCCGCATCCTCCAGGACCAGGAGTCCTCCACCGCCACCACGGTCACCACGGCGGCGTACACGACAACGACCCACCAGGGGGGCTGCGGCTGCTGACGGAGAAGACCGCTGCCAGGGGCACGGCCGGTGCCGTCACACCGGCCGCGCCCGCGCGAGCAGGGCCCCCGGGAACGACACGGGCGGCGTGAGCAATGCCATAGCGGATTCACCCGGCCAGGGTTTATGTGACACGTCAACTTGATGAATCATGTGCACAGTCATGCAAACCCTAGGAGCCCCGCCATGCAGTTCGGCATTTTCAGCATCGGTGACATCTCACCGGACCCGACCAGTGGTCGGACCCAGAGCGAGGCCGAGCGGATCAGCAACATCGTCAAGATCGCCCGGCGCGCCGACGAGGTGGGCCTCGACGTGTTCGCGCTGGGGGAGCATCACAACCCGCCCTTCGTACCGTCCTCTCCTCCGGCCGTGCTCGCCCACATCGCGGCCCTGACGGAGCAGATCGTCCTCAGCACGGCGGTCACCCTGGTCACCACCAACGACCCGGTGAAGATCGCCGAGGACTACGCGATGGTGCAGCACCTGGCCAAGGGGCGCCTGGACCTGATGCTCGGGCGCGGGAACACCGTCCCGGTCTATCCCTGGTTCGGCAAGGACATCCGTGAGGGCGTGCCGCTCGCCCTGGAGAACTACAACCTGCTGCACCGGCTGTGGCGCGAGGACGTGGTCGACTGGGAAGGACGGTTCCGCACCCCGCTCCAGGGCTTCACCTCCACACCGCGCCCGCTGGACGACGTCCCGCCGTTCGTGTGGCACGGCTCGATCCGCAGCCCGGAGACCGCCGAGCAGGCGGCGTTCTACGGCAACGGGTTCTTCGCCAACCACATCCTGGCCCCGAACTTCCACTTCAAGCCGATCGTCGAGCTCTACCGCCGCCGCTACGAGCACTACGGCCACGGCACCGCCGAGCAGGCCATCGTCGGCCTCGGCGGCATGGCGTTCATCGCCCGGCGGTCCCAGGACGCGATCAACACCTACCGGCCCTACTTCGAGAGCCACTCGATGTTCCGCGGCATGAAGCTGGAGAACTACAGGGCCGCTACACCCATGACCGTCGGCAGCCCGCAGGAAGTGATCGACAAGGTCCTCACCTGGCAGGAGGGCTTCGGCGACTACCAGCGTCAACTCTTCGCGGTCGACTCCGGCGGCCTGCCGGTCGACATGGCACTGGAACAGGTCGAGTTGCTGGGCACCGAGGTGGTGCCGGTGCTGCGCAAGGAGATGGCTGCCCGCCGCAGGCCCCGCGTCCCCGACGCACCCACACACGCCTCACTGGTCAAGGCGAAGTACGGCGACGCCGAACCGCGCCAGCCGCGTCCGAACCCCAACCGGGGCGACAACCTGTCGGGTACCTCGCCGTACCAGGACAGCGCGCCGAACGTCGCGGCCGACTTCCCGGCGGCGTTCTGATGGCGGGCGTCGGCCGCGCACCCGCCCGGCATGTCACGGCCGCCGTGTCCTCGGCCCGCATCGCCGGGCCCACGCGGACGGCCACACCGACGACACGGAAGACGGCGAGGAACATCGCATGAGCGACCATCCGGCACCTGCCCCTGCGGTCACGCTCGTGATCGTCAACGCGGGTGTCAGCGACCCGTCGTCGACCCGGTTGCTCGCCGACCGGATCGCCCAGAAGACGATCGACGTCCTGCGGGCCGCGGGCACGACGGCGACCGTACGCTCGATCGATCTCGGTCCGCTCGCCGCGGACATCGCGCAGGGCATCGTGTCCGGCATGCTCACCCCGAAGGTCCAGTCGGTCATGGAGCTGCTGGCCGGTGCCGACGCGGTCATCGCCGCCACTCCGGTCTACAAGGCCGCCGTCAGCGGCCTGTTCAAGTCCTTCGTGGACCTGATCGACAACGACCTGCTGATCGCCAGGCCCGTCGTTCTCGCCGCGACAGGCGGCAGCGCACGACACGCCATGGTCGTCGACGAGCATCTCCGGCCCCTGTTCGCGTTCCTCCGGGCCCTGCCGATGCCCACCTCCCTGTACGCCACTCCCGAGGACTGGGGGTCGACCGACCTCGGCAAGCGCATCGCCCGTGCCGCACAGGAACTCGCCGTCCTGCTGCGCTCCGGAGCCGGCCGGCAGATCGCCGACAGCAACTGGGGCGGCTACCAGCACCAGTTCGGCGGGAACGCCACCGCCGCCGAGCGGTCCGTCGACGACGTCGACTTCGACACCGATCTCATGCGCCTGGCCACCGGAGGCGTCGCCCCCGTCCGCCGGCAGGAGCCGCGACATGACCTCTGACAAGGCAGGCCCCTACGGCTCGCAGTCCTCGCGGAGGGCCTCCGTCGTGGTCATCGGCGGAGGCCAGTCCGGGCTGTCGGCGGGCTACCACCTCAAGCGGCGCGGCTTCGTCAGCGCCCTGGACGAAGACGCCGCGTACGCGGACCGCACGTTCGTCGTACTCGACGGCGAACCCGCTCCCGGCGGGGCATGGCGCCACCGCTGGGAGTCGTTGCGCATGGCCACGGTCAACGGGATCTTCGATCTTCCTGGGTTCCCCAAGCCTCCGATCGAACCCCAGGAGCCCAGCCGTACCGCGGTACCGCGCTACTTCGCCGACTTCGAGCAGCGGATGGAACTGCCCATCCTGCGGCCGGTGCGGGTCACCACCGTACGTCGGGCCGACGCGGACCCCGACGGCGAACTGGTCGTCGAATCCGATCACGGCAGCTGGCTGACCCGGGTGGTCGTCAACGCGACCGGTACCTGGACCAATCCCGTCCTGCCCCACTACCCCGGGCAGGAGACGTTCACCGGACGTCAGCTGCACACCCACGACTACGTCAGGGCCGAGGACTTCACCGGCCTGCGGGTCGCCGTCGTGGGCGGTGGCATCTCCGCGCTCCAGCAACTGGAGGAGATCTCCCGGGTGGCGACCACCTTCTGGTACACCCGCCGCGAACCCTTCTTCCGGGACGGCGGGTTCAACCCGGAGGTCGAGGGCCGCGAGATCATCGCCAAGGTCCTCGCAGATGTCGAGGCGGGCAGCCCCACGGGCAGCGTCGTCTCCTACACCGGTCTGGCCTGGACCCCGTACGCGCTGGCGGCCAGGGAGCGCGGCGCGCTCGAACGCCACCCGATGTTCACGTCGATCGAGCCCGACGGCGTGCGCGAGGCGGACGGCTCCTTCACCGCCGTGGACGCGATCCTCTGGGCCACCGGCTTCAAGGCGGCACTCGCCCACCTCACTCCCCTGGTGCTCCGCAACGACCAGGGCGGCATCCGGATGGCCGGCACCCAGGTCGCAGGCGAACCCCGAGTGCACCTGGTCGGATTCGGGCCGTCCCAGTCCACCGTCGGCTCCAACCGCGCCGGCCGCAGCGCAGCAGTGGCGATCGCCAGGTACCTCGGCGGACAGCGGTCCACGCACCGTGCCGGGGCCGACGACGCCCCTGCCTCCGCGCAAGCCTCTTGAGCCGTCCGTCAGCCCACCATGGAGCAACCGCATGAGATTCCAGGTTCTTGACATCCTTCCGCATCTGACGAATCCGGTGTCCGGACGCCGGATCCGCACCGACGAGCGGTACGCCCAGGCACTGACGTCGGCCCGCTACGCCGAGCAGTTCGGATTCGACGCCGTCGCGCTCGGTGAGCGGCACGCGGGAGAATTCCTCAGCAGCGGTGTCACCGTGCTGCTGGGCGCGATCGCCGCGACCACCAGCCGGGTGCGGATCCAGACCGGCGTGTCCGTCCTGTCGATCCACGACCCACTGCGGGTGGCCGAGGACTACGCCACCGTCGACCAGCTCTCCCGGGGCCGCCTGGAACTGGTGATCGGCAAGGGCAACGAGATGCGCCAGCTGCCCATGTTCGGCATCGGGAACGGCGACCAGTGGGACGCGCTCGCGGAGAAGTACGAGCTGCTGCGGCGGCTGTGGCGTGAGGAGGAGGTCACCTGGGAGGGCCGCTTCCGGGGACCGCTCGACAAGGTCACCAGCCTGCCCCGCCCGTTCGCGGGCGCCCCCCGGATCTGGCACGGCTCGGCCACCACGCAGACCTCCGCCGAGCTGGCCGCCGAGTGGGGGGACCCGCTCTTCTCCGCCAACGCGATCCAGCCCCGCGACAACTACACGGTGCTCATCGACCACTACCGGCAGCAGTACGCGGCCCACGGCCACGACCCGCGGTTCGCCTACGTCGCGGCCGGCGCCGGATTCCTGTACCTGGCGGACACCACGCAGGAGGCCCGGGACGCCTTCGGCCCCACCTACGAGAAGATCGTCGCCTACTTCAACCAGGCCGGGAAGCACACGCCGGGCAACGAGATGACGTTCGGCACCATCGACGACGCGATCGCGCACGGGCCGGTGCTGGTCGGCAGCCCGCAGCAGGTCGCCGAGAAGATCCTGTGGTGGCACGAGGCGTTCGGCCACGACCTGCAGTCCTTCAGCCTGCCCACGATGATCCCGCACGAGCAGCAGCTCGACATGCTCGAACGCTTCGCGAGCGAGGTCATCCCGGTCGTCCGCAAGGCCGCCCCCACGGCCCTGTGGACCGACGCGGATCCCTACGGCGAACGCCCCGCGGTCCACGGCCGTAGCGTCGCCGACGCCGCGAGCGAGCTCGACAAGGCACGGCCCTGAGGCCGTGCACGAGCAACGGTTCGCGCAGCGCCCCGGCCTCCCGTTTCCCGGGACCGCTCGGCGCGTGACCCCAGGACGCCGACGGCCTCGGCACCGGGGTCGCGGGCTGCGCGCAGGTGCGCGGCCCGCGATCGTGCCGGTGCCGATGACCGCCATCCGGAGCGGTCAGGACCGAGCGCTCACCCGGCGCTCGCGGATCCGGCCGTGAAGTAGGGGTGCCGGCGCAGGAACTCCAGGGAGGCGGCGCTGCTCTCGGCGGGGGTGCCGAGGTTCGGCACGTCCACCTCGATGACGAACCAGCCGTCGAAGGCGTCGGGGAGCGCCGCGAGGACGGCGTCGAAGTCGATCGCGCCGCGTCCGGGTTCGGTCCACACCTTCGAGCCGCCGGTCGCCACCATGTAGTCCTCCCGGCGCTCTCGCGCGCCGTCCGCCGCCCGGGCGTCGACGTCCTTGAGATGGACGTCGAGCACGCGGTCGGCGTAGTCGGCGATCAGCTTCTCGGGTACGGCGCCCGCCCAGCGCAGGTGGCCGGTGTCCGGGCCGAACCGGAGTGCGCTGCCCGCGGTGGCGTCCAGCACCGTACGGACCTCCTGCTCGACTTCGACGGCCGTGCCGACGTGCGGGTGCAGGCCGTAGCGCACGCCCTCGGCGGCTGCCGCCTCGGCCGCGGCGGCGAGGCCCTCGGCCACGACCAGCGTGCGGTCGGCGTCCGCTCCGGCGCCGACGGCGGGCCGTGTCATGCGCTCGGGCAGCAGGTCGGCGGCGATGAAGGCGCTGTCGACGCCGAGTTCGAGATGGGCCTGGGCGTGCCGTTTGATCCCCTCGACGGCCTCGCGGTGGCGGTCGCGGTCGTGGAAGGCGGCGGAGAAGTACCCGGGCGCGGGTGCGAAGTCGTGGTCGGCCAGGAGCCTGCCGTACTCCGCGGGACTCGTCTCGGGCGGCAGTTCGATGGTGAGGTGCGTGTAGCCGACGGCGGACAGCTCGGTCATGGCGTCCGCCAGGACGGCGCGGTCGAGCCGGTATCCGGCCTCGCCCAGGATCCAGGGCAGCGGGTTGATCGCGGTACGGCGTGCGAGGGTCACGCGAAGAGTCCTTTCCGGGTCACCGGCTGGCCGGATCGCTCTGCTGGTCGTAGGGGTAGTCGACGAACGCGAAGGCCGAGCCGTCCGGGGCCCAGCTGGGCACGTTGATCGTGCCCTGGCCCCCTTCGAGCGCGACCAGTGTCGTGGGGTTTCGCCAGGCGCCGACCGACACCAGGCGCAGTTCGACGGGCAGGTCGGCGGGGTGTCCGGTGGTGCCCGGGGGGTAGCTGAGGTAGACGGCGACGTCACCGGTCGGGGCGATGTGCGGGAACCAGTTCACCCGCTCGTCGAAGGTGAGCTGCTCCAGGTCGCCGCCGTCGGGCCGGACCCGGGCGAGCTGGGCGTGACCGGGTTTCTCGCGCTCGGCCCGGCCACGCCTCTCAGCACCAGCGAGACAAGCTGACGGGACACCCCCAGATGGTCGGCGATGTCCTGCATCGTGGGCATCCGGCCGGAGCCCCTACCCTTCCTCTGGATCCGCGAACCCCCCACGCCGGTCGTCATACGCAACAGTCTCCCACGCGAGAGGACCGCGGCGGCCAGGCCGCTTCGGCACCCTGACCGGGGACGAGGCGAAACCCCGTGGGTCAGGTTCCGCCTCGGGACCAGGTCCCTCCCTGACGCAGGGTCAGAGAGCCCCGGCCGTCAGCAGTCGCAGCCGCCGGCCCGGCGCACGGTCGTCGCGGCCGACGCCACCACCGTGGTGGTGGCGGTGCCGGCAGCGGCGGAGTCGGCGAACTCCTGGTCCTGGAGGATGCGGCCGTTCACCATGGCCCGCATGACCTGCATGAAGAGCTGGGCGTCGGAAGTGCCCACGATGAACGGGTTGTCGGCGGCGTCCGGCGTGCTGATCAGCTCCTGCATGCGTTCCAGGCCGTAGTCGCAGAACGGGTGGTTGCTGAGTTCGACGTCGACACCGGCCCGCCTCATCAGGGAACCGAAGCTCTGGGCGGAGGCGAGGTAGGTCTGTTTGTCGGTGGTGGCGGTGGGCGGGTTGGTGCCGCCCCAGAGCATGGCGGTGTGTGCGGTGCCCTGCCAGTGGACGGGGAAGACCGGGGAGACGGTGCCGGGGGTGTGGCCCGGGGTGTAGTGGAGGGTGACCGTGGTGCCGCCCAGGGTGAGTTGCCGGCCGTCGGAGATGTCCAGGTCCCGGGTGGGGGCGTTGGCCGGGTTGGTGGTGGCGAGGGTGGTCCAGTCGGTCGGTGACATCAGCACGCGGGCGCCGTAGGTGTCGGCAAGGTACTGGGCACCGCCGAAGTGGTCGCCGTGGGCGTGGGTGACGACGACGTACTTGATCGTCGACGGGTCCGCCCCGAGGGCCCGCAGTCCGGGCACGATGGTGTTCTGGGCGTCGCCCGGGGAGGTGAGCGAGTCGATCAGGATGATTCCGCCGGAGGTGAGGATCGCCGTGGCGGACACCCAGCCGACGCTCAGCACCGCGACGTCGTCGAAGATCTTCATCGGGTTCGGTGCGGTGGGGTGCGGGACGGTGAAACCGGACGTGAGCGCGGTGATGAGGTCGGCGAGAATCGGGTTGTCGCCGGCCAGCTTGGCGGCACGGTCGAAGTAGTCCTGCGACGTGGTGGCGGTCGCGGCACCGGCGAACTGCCCCTGCAGGAGCGACGCCGCACCGGCGGAGACCGCTGCGGCGGCGCCGAACTGCCAGAGGCGGCGGCGTGTGAGGGACTTGTGACGGGGGCCTTCGGAGGGCGCCGGCGGGGGCGTGTCGGCCGTCGGATCGGTCATGAGGGGTGGCTCCTGGCTGGAGAGGGACGGGGATCGGGGGCCCATGCGGGGTGCGGAGAGGCGTTCCCCCCTCGGCCCGTTCGTCCGAGGGGGAAACACGTAGTTGATATATCACCTATGACTGTGGGGGCGGGCCTCCAGCTGCCCGGCGGAGTCCTCCGGGCGGTCAGCGGTCCCTCAGGCGGTGACGGTGGTCTGTTCGTCGTGCCGTTCGGCGGGCGCGTCGGAGGTGGTGAGGGGAGTGTCCCGGCGTTCCTTGAGGAAGAACGTGACGGTGAGACCGACGAGGGTGACGGCCGCGAGGTAGACGCCGACGGAGTAGACGGTGCCGGTGCTGGTCTGGAGGGCTTCGGCGATCATGGGGGCGAACGCACCGCCGAGGACGGCTCCCAGGGCATAGGACAGGGCGGCGCCGCTGTAGCGGACGGCGGTCGGATACAGCTCGGCGAACAGGGCGGACTGCGGGCCGTAGGTCAGGCCCAGGCCGATGCTGTAGAGGACGAGGCCGAGCACGATCAGGCCCGTGTTCGCGGTGTTGAGCAGTGCGAAGAACGGGAACATCCAGGCGAGCTGGATGAGGAACCCGATGCGGTAGACGCGGATGCGGCCGATCCGGTCCGACCAGATGCCGCCGGCCAGGGTGCTGGCCAGCCAGCCGACGGCGGCGATCATGACACAGATCAGGATGGTGGTGGGGTCGATCTTGAGGTGGTTGACCGAGTAGGCCTGCACGTAGCCGCCCGTGGTCATGTAGCCGACGGCGTTGTTGGCGGCGAACAGCAGGGCCCCGGCGACGACCAGGGGCCAGTGGTGGCGGAAGAGCGTGGCGAGCGGGGTGCGGGCGCGGTCGCCGGTGTCCTTCAGCTCCTGGTAGACGGGGCTCTCCTCGACCCGGCGGCGGATGACGAAGCCGGCGGCCACGAGGACGACGCTGAGCAGGAAGGGGATGCGCCACCCCCAGGAGAGGAACTGCTCGTCGGTGGTGAGGGCGGTGATCAGGGCGAGGACGCCGTTGGCGAGCAGCAGGCCGAGGGGCGCGCCGAGTTGGGGGAAGGCGCCGAACCTGCCGCGCTTGCCGGTGGGGGCGTGTTCCACGGAGATCAGCGCGGCGCCGCCCCACTCCCCGCCGGCGGACATGCCCTGCAGGATGCGCAGGAAGACCAGGATGACCGGGGCGGTCACACCGATGGAGTCCCGGGTGGGCACCAGGCCGATGAGGGTGGTGGACACGCCCATCAGCACCAGGGTGGCGATCAGCATCGCGCGGCGGCCCAGTCGGTCGCCGAGGTGGCCGGCCACAGCGGCGCCGACCGGACGGAAGAAGAAGCTGATGCCTATGGTGGCGAAGGAGATGATCAGCGAGTCCTCGCCGAATCCCGCGAAGAACACCTTGCCGAAGACCAGGCCGGTGCACAGGGCGTAGATGAAGAAGTCGTACCACTCGATGGTGGTGCCCGCCATGGCTGCCAGCGCGACCGTGCGGTGCTGGCGGCCTGTTGCCGTTGAGGGCTGGGACATGGCTGGTCCGATCGTCAGCGGGTCATCGTCGACCCGGAGCGGAGAGGGGAGCAGTGGGGGGTGGGGGTGGGGGGTGAGCAGTGGGGAGTGGGGATCGGGAAGGGTTCGGCTCCCGCGTCAGGCGGCGTAGTCCGGGGCGATCCGGTCGATACGCCGACGCAGCGCGGTGAACAGCGTCCGCCCCGCCTGGGTACGGTCGCCCATCTGGAAGGACTCCCTGGTCGAGCGCACCGCGGCCTCCGACGTCACCGGCATCAGCGGCTGTCCGGAGGACTGGGCGGCCAGCTGGATCTCGCAGGCCCGCTGCAGCGTCCACAGGGCGGAGAAGGCGGCCGGCAGGGTCGGGCCGAGTGCGAGCAGGCCGTGGTTGCGCAGGATCATCAGGTTGCGCTCGCCGAGGTCGGCCACCAGGCGTGGCTTCTCCTCGGGGTCCACGGTGACGCCCTCGAAGTCGTGGTAGGCGACCATGCCGTGCAGTTGGGCGGCGTAGAAGTTGTCCGGGTCCAGTCCGCCGCGCAGGCAGGCGACGCCCGTGCCCGCGGTGGTGTGGGTGTGCATGATGCAGTGGGCGTCGGGCCGGCCGGCGTGGATCACGGAGTGGATCAGGAGTCCCGCCTCGTTGACGGGCCAGTCGGAGTCGGACAGCAGGTTTCCGTCGAGATCGATCTTCACCAGGTTCGAGGCGGTGACCTCGTTGTACATCAGGCCGAACGGGTTGATGAGCAGGTGCCCGTCCTCGCCCGGCACCCGCACGGTGATGTGATTGAAGATCATCTCGACCCAGCCGAGGTGGTCGAAGATCCGGTAGCAGGCCGCCAGTTCGAGCCGCGTCTGCCACTCGGCCTCCTTCATGCCGGCAGGCTTCTTCGTGCTCGTGGGGAGGTCCAGAACGGTCACTGCCGTGCTCCTTGATCCATGGGTGTCGCCGCTGGGGGGAGGCGTACCTCGGTGTGCAGGAGCATGGGTGCGCGAGCCGTGGGCAGCCAATGTCGAGGCCGCCATCAAAAGCGCTCGCGCACTGTGCGATCCGACACTAAGGCTGGGTCAGCGCCGTCAGTTCCAGAGTCAGCAGGAGACGTCGCGTCGGGTCGGCGAGCCACACCCCGAAGAGTTCCTCGGCCCGGCGCAGCCGCAACCGCAGTGTGTTCTGGTGGATGTGCAGCGCACCGCTGGCCGCGACGACGTCACCGAAGTGCCGGAGATACGCGAGCAGGGTGGCCGCGTACTCGGTGGCGTGCTCGGCGTCGTGCGCCCGCAGCCGTTCCACGATGCCGGTGCGCAGTTCCCCGTCGTCGCGTACCGCGCGTACGAGCCGCCGCAGCACCAGCTCCGGCCGCAGGTCCTCGGTGCGGTACGCACCCGGATCCGCGCACCGCTCCCGGAGGTGGTCGAGGGCGGCGTCGATGTCGCGGCGGGCCCTGAGCAGGGGCGAGAGCGCGCCCACGGTCGGTGAGCCGACCGCGACGAACGAGCGGTGCAGGCTGTGCCGGGCCCGGTCGAGGAGGTGGTCCAGCAGCACACCGGTGGACACCCGCCCCGAACCGGCGGCGGGCAGCAGGACGTAGACATGCTCGCCGAGCAGGGCCGCCGCCGGTTCGTAGCCGAGGGAGCGGCTGTCGAGGACGGCGAGGTCGACGAGCCGCAGCAGAGCGGCGTGCCGCCGGGCCGCCGAGCCCGCGTCGCCTGTTTCGCCGCCTTCGCGGGCTGCCTCGCTCAGCCCCACCAGGACACCGGGGAGGCGGACGCCGCCGGGCAGGTCGCTCTGCCCCGACCGGCCTTCCAGCGCGGAGCGCAGGGCACGGTCCCGGCTCTCCTGCTCGGCGTCGACCTGGCGGCGCAGCGCCAGCATGTGTAAGGCCGCCACCCGGGCCGCCTCCTGCAAGGTGGGCCCGCAGTCCGGGACCGAGGTGTCGTCGGGGAACGCGGCCCACAGGGAGCCGAGCACGTCCTCGCCCGCCCGGATGACCACGGCCATGCGCGGCAGGCTTCCCGACCTCTGGTGGCGCACGACCGTTTCGCTCGTCCACACCTTGCGGTCCAGGTGATCGGCGATCGCGTCCTCGGGCACCCGGCGCCCCAGGATCCCCTGCCGCCGGATGTCGTCGATGGGCTGGTCGGGCAGGTTCGAGTAGGCGACGATGATCTGCTGCGTGTCCATGATCGCCACCGCTCCCCCGACGATGCCGGCGACCGCGTTGGCCAGGGAGAACAGATCACCTCCCGTCCGTGCGCCGTCGGGTTCGGAATCCACCGCACGCGCCGTCAGCACGGTGGTGACCAGGCGTTGGACACGCGTCCACGGCATCTGCGGATTGACGGCGAGTACGGGCACCCCGGTGGAGCGGATCCGGGCGAGCAGGGCGTCCCGCGCGGGAAGAGCGCACTTGACGGCGAGCGCGCACGACGTGTCCGCCGCCGTCCGAAGGGCGGTGTCCATCGCATCGGGATCCTCGATGTCCACGCCGACGCCGAGCAGCAGATGGCGGGAGGCGGTCGCCCGCACGACCTCGGGAGAGTCCAGCAACTCGACGCCGACAACCCGCGGTTCGGCCTCGGTACCCTCCGACAGCACGCTGACGACATCGTCCTGCAGTGCGACGACGAGCTGTTCGAGGAGCATGGCGGTCATACGGGGTCCTCCCGCACGTGAGAAATGAAGCGATGGCGGAATCTACATCAGAGGACGACCGCGAGTGTAGATACCGACATTGTCGTGGATGACGCCGCAGCGCATGCTCGCTGCCATGGGACAACGGATCACCATCGTCGGCCCGGGTGCCGTCGGCGCCGCCCTCGCCGGGGCGTTCGCCGCGTCGGACGCCGAGGTCTCCCTCCTCGGCAGGCCCGGCCCGCACTTCGACGCGATCGCCGCGCGGGGGCTCGCCCTGCGCGACCGGGTGGCGCGAACCGAGCACCGCCACTGGTTCCGCACGGCGTACGACGCCTGGCGGCTGCCCGTCCCGGATCTGGTGGTCCTGTCCGTCAAGAGCCAGCACCTGCTGTCGGCGGCCCGCTCCGTGCGGGCGTGGATCGATCGCGGTGCGGACGTCCTCGTCGTGGCCAACGGAGTGCCCTGGTGGCTGCTGTCCACTGTCGAGTACTCCAAGGCCGGCCATGTCCTGCGCTCGGTCGACCCCGACGGAGAGCTGCTGGCCCTGCGGCCCGCCGAGCGCGTGATGGCGGGGGTCGCGCACTTCAGCAGTGTCGTCGACAGCCCGGGCCGGGTGACCCGTGTCAGTGGTACGAGGCTGATCATCGGCGATCCCGCGGGGGGAGTCTCCAGCCGTGTCACACGGTGCGTCACCGCGCTGTCCGCGGGCTCCGTCCGCCCGGAACCCGCCGCGGACGTCCGCCGGGACATCTGGGAGAAGCTCCTCGGCAACGTCAACCTCAACCCCGTCAGCGCGCTCACCGGCGCCACCGTCCTGGACATCCTCGACGACCCCGACACACGCCGGCTGTGTGCCGTCATGTTCGAGGAGACGGCGGCCGTCGGCGCCGCGCTGGGCATAGACAGCGCCATGACGGCGGACGAGCGGCTGACCGTCGCCCGCGAGCTCGGCGCGTTCCGGACCTCGATGCTGCAGGACGCGGACCGCGGGCGCCCCCTCGAACTCGACGCCGTCGTGGGTGCCGTACGCGAACTCGCGCGTCACACCGGCGTCCCCTCCCCTTCCCTCGACACCGTGCACGGCCTGCTCGCCCTGCGCGAGCGCGTCCGCGGCCACGCCCGGACGCCCGGCACCTGAAGGAGTTCCGTGCCACACCCCCTGGGCACTCCCCCGTCGAAGATCATCGCCGTTCACCTGAACTACCCCAGCCGGGCCAGGGAACGCGGACGGGCCCCGGCCCACCCCTCCTACTTCCTCAAGCCGCCCTCGTCGCTGTCCGGCACGGGCGAGCCGATCGTCCGGCCGGACGGCTGCGAACTCCTGGGCTTCGAGGGCGAGATCGCCCTCGTCATCGGTTCCCGCGCACAGCACGTGGCGCCGGAGGACGGCTGGTCGCACGTCCGCTGGGTGACCGCCGCCAACGACGCGGGCGTGTACGACCTCCGGTACGCGGACCGCGGCTCCAACCTCCGCTCGAAGGGAGCGGACGGTTTCACGCCGATCGGGCCCCGTCTGCTGGACGCCGCCGCACTCGACCCCGCCGCCCTGCGGTTGCGGACCTGGGTCAACGGCGAGCTGGTCCAGGACGACACGACCGACACGCTGCTGTTCCCCTTCGGGCAGCTGGTCGCCGACCTCTCCCGGCTGGTCACGCTGGAACCCGGGGACGTGATCCTGACCGGTACCCCGGCCGGCGCCTCGGTGGTCTCACCCGGCGACACGGTCGACGTCGAGGTCACCGGGGGCGAGTTGTCGACCGGACGACTGGCCAACCCGGTCATCGCCGGGCCCTCGCTGGAGCCGTTCGGCGCGATGCCCCGGGTGGATCCGGCCGAGCGCGATGCCGCCTACGGCACCGCCCTCCCGTTGCTGGACCCGGCCCTCGGAGAAGGGCTCACCTCGGTGGCGGTCGCGACGCTCAGCGCCCAACTGCGCGCCCACGGGATGCCCCACATGTCCGTCGACGGTGTACGACCGCTGCGGCCGGCCTCGGCGAACCTGGTCGGCGTCGCCCACACCCTGCGGTATCTGCCGCTGCGCGAGGACCTGTTCGCACGGTACGGCACCGGCATGAACGCGCAGAAACGGGCGGTCGAGGAACTGCGCCCGGGCCACGTCCTCGTCATGGACGCGCGGCGCGACGCGACTGCGGGCACGCTCGGCGACATCCTCGCGCTGCGGGCGGCGATGCGGGGTGCCGCCGGGGTCGTCACCGACGGCGCGGTCCGGGACAGTGCCACCGTCGCCGACCTGGACCTGCCGGTCTACGCGGCCGGCGCCCATCCGTCCGTCCTCGGCCGCCGCCACGTGCCCTGGGACACCGGCGTGCCGATCGCCTGCGGCGGCGCCCTCGTCCAGCCCGGTGACCTGATCGTGGGCGACGCGGACGGCGTGGTCGTCGTACCCCCTGAGCTGGCCGCCGAGTTGGTCGCCGGCTGCCGGGAGCAGGAGCGGCAGGAGCGGTTCATCGCCGAGCAGGTGACCGCGGGCGAGAGCGTCGACGGTCTGTATCCGCTGGGTCCGGCCTGGCGGGACGCCTATGAGAACTGGTGCAAGGGAGACTCACAGTGAAGTTCCGCAGTGATCCGGCGGTCATCCGCGGGTCCATCGCCCCCGTCGTGACGCCGTTCACCGACGAGGGAGAAGTCGACCACGACAGCCTCGCCGCGTTGATCCGCTTCCAGCTGGACAACGGCTCGCACGGGATCTCCCTGGGCGGATCCACCGGTGAGCCGAGCGCGCAGAGCGTCACGGAGCGGATCGCCGGCATGCGCACGGCGGTGGAGGTGATCGGCGACCGCGTGCCGTTCCTGCCCGGAACCGGCTCCCACAAGCTCGGCGAGACCATGGAACTCACCGCCGCCGCCCACGAGTTGGGTGCCGATGCGGCCCTGGTCATCACGCCGTACTACGCGCGGCCCACCCAGGAGGCGCTGTACCAGTGGTACGCGACGGTGGCCCGGGAGTTCCGGGACCTGCCGATCGTCGCCTACAACGTGCCCTCGCGCACGGCCGTGGACATCGCCCCTGAGACGGTCAAGCGGCTGTTCACCGACTTCGACAACTTCGTCGGGGTGAAGGAGACCACCAAGGACTTCGAGCACTTCTCCCGCATCCTGCACGCCTGCGGACGCTCCCTTCTGGTGTGGTCCGGCATCGAGCTGCTGTGCCTGCCGCTGCTCGCCCTCGGCGGGGCCGGTTTCGTCTCCGCCGTCGCCAACCTGGCACCGGGCGCGGTGGCGCGGATGTACGAGCTCTGGGAGGCCGGGGACTTCGACGGAGCCCGTGACCTGCACTACCGGCTGCACCCGTTGGTGGACCTGCTGTTCGTCGAGACCAACCCGGCACCCGCCAAGTGGGTGCTCGCGCAGCAGGGCCGCATCTCCTCCCCGCACGTCCGCCCGCCGCTGACGACCCCCACCGACGCGGGCCTGACGAAGGTCCGCACGCTGCTCGCCGAAGGCGGCGACCTCACCGCACAGATCGGAGCCGGCCGGTGACCCCCGCGAACCTGCCCTCGGCCATCCGGCACTGGATCGGCGGCGACCTCGTCGACGCGGCCGACGGCCGCACGTTCGACGTCTCGGATCCGGTGTCCAACACCGTGTACGCACAGGCCGCGCGCGGTGCGGCGGCCGACGTCGACCGGGCCGTCACCGCCGCGCGGGCCGCCTTCCCGGCCTGGTCCCGTATCCCGAACCGCGAGCGCGCGGGCGTGCTGTACCGGATCGCGGACGCCGTCGAAGCCCGGCACAACCGGCTGGCCGCCTTCGAGACGTACGACACCGGGCTGCCCATCACCCAGGCGAAGGGCCAGGCGCGCCGGGCGGCGGAGAACTTCCGTTACTTCGCGGACGTGATCGTCGCGCTCGGCGAGGAGGCCTTCCGGCAGGGCGAAGAGCAGTTCTCCTACGTCGTGCGCACTCCGGTCGGGGTCGCCGGGCTGATCACGCCATGGAACACCCCGTTCATGCTGGAGAGTTGGAAGCTGGCCCCGGCGCTCGCCTCCGGCTGCACGCTCGTGCTCAAGCCCGCCGAGTGGACGCCGCTGTCCGCCTCCCTGTGGCCGGAGATCTTCGCGGAGGCAGGCGTGCCCGCGGGCGTGGTCAACATCGTCCACGGTATCGGCGAGGAGGCCGGCCAGGCCCTGGTCGACCATCCGGACGTGCCGCTGATCTCCTTCACCGGGTCCACCGACACCGGCCGGCACATCATCCGCTCCTCCGCCCAGCACCTGAAGACCACCTCGATGGAACTGGGCGGCAAGTCCCCGGCGGTCGTCTTCGCCGACGCCGACGTGGAAGCCGCCCTGGACTCCGTCGTGTTCGGGGTGTTCTCCCTCAACGGCGAGCGATGCACGGCCGGTTCACGAGTGCTCGTCGAGCGTCCGCTGTACGAGGAGTTCACCCGCCGGCTGGCCGAGCGGGCGGCGAACGTCCGGGTGGGCCTGCCCGCCGACCCGGCCACCGAGGTCGGCGCACTCGTCCATCCCGAGCACTACGAACGCGTCCTGAACTACGTCGAGATCGGCAAGAAGGAGGCGAAGCTGGTCGCCGGCGGAACCCGCCCCGGCCATCTCGCCAAGGGCAACTACCTCCAGCCGACGGTCTTCGCCGACGTCGAGCGCGAGGCCCGTATCTTCCAGGAGGAGATCTTCGGCCCGGTCGTCGCCGTCGCTCCCTTCGACAGCGAGGCCGAGGCGATCGAGCTGGCCAACGCCACCCGGTTCGGGCTGGCCGCGTACCTCTGGACCTCCGACCTCAAGCGCGGCCACCGCATCGCCCACGCCGTCGAGTCCGGCATGATCTGGCTCAACTCCCACAACGTGCGCGACCTGCGCACCCCGTTCGGCGGGGTCAAGGCGTCCGGCGTCGGCCGCGAGGGCGGCGCCCACTCCATCGACTTCTACACCGAGTCGAAGATCGTGCACGTGGCCCTCGGCCATGTGCACACCCCCCGCTTCGGGGCCGGCTCATGACCGCGCCCGATGTCGTCCGCTCCGTCTACGCCCAGCTGGCCGTCACCGATCTCGGCGCGGCCCGCTGGTTCTGGGTCGACATGCTCGGCTTCCACGTCCAGTACGAGGATCCCGGCACCCTCTGTCTGCGCGGCACCGACGAGCTCACCCACCACTCCCTGGTGTTGCGGCGGGGCGAGCAGGCCGCTCTCGACCACATCGCCTACCGGGTGCGCACCCCGGAGGACGTCGACAGGGCGGAGCAGTTCTTCACCGAACTGGACCGTCCGGTCAAACGCCTGAAGCGGGGCCAGGGCACACCCGGAATCGGTGACGCGGTGCGGGTGGTGGACCCGCTCGGCTTCCCGGTCGAGTTCTTCCACGACATCGAGCGCGCCGAACGCCTCATCCAGCGCTACGACCTGCGCCACGGCGCGGAGATAGCCCGCCTGGACCACTTCAACATCTGCACCCCCGACATCCCCGCCGCCTACGCCCACTACAAGTCCCTGGGCTTCGGCTGCTCGGAGACCATCGAGGGCGACGGGCACGAGCTGTACGCGGCCTGGATGTACCGCAAGCAGACCGTCCACGACGTCGCCTTCACCTGCGGCCCCGGACCCCGCCTGCACCACCTCGGCGTCGCCACCCACGAGTCCCACCAAGTCCTGCGCGCCGCGGACCTGTTCGGCTCGGTGCGCAAGGAGCACCACATCGAGCGCGGACCGGGCAGGCACGGCGTCTCCAACGCCTTCTACCTGTATCTGCGGGATCCGGACGGCCACCGCGTGGAGATCTACACCTCCGACTACTACACGGGCGACCCGGACCACGAGACGTACCGCTGGAACGTCCACGACGACCGCCGCCGCGACTTCTGGGGCAACGCCGTCATCGAGTCCTGGTACAAGGAGGCCACTCCGGTCCTCGGCCTGGACGGCGCTCTCCAGCCGGTGGCCGACGGTCTGCTCGACGAGTCGGCCGTACAGGTCGGCGCCGACGGTCTCGGCTGACGCCGGCCCGGCGGGCGGGCGGTGGTGCCTCCCCCACGCGCACCGCACCGCCGAGTCGGTTCCCACCACACCTGGGACATGTTCGTCCCGTTCTGCATGAAGGACCCCCCTTGCCCCTCCACGCCGTTGCGAGCGCACGGCTCCTGTGTCCCGTGGCGGCGGTGCCGCTCGCCGTCCCGTGCGATCGGCTCCTTGCCGGTCTCGGGGCACCGGCCTTGTTCCCGGACGCCGTCGAGGTGCCCCTGCCGTCCGCGTGGTGGCCCTGGTGACCCCGCCGTTCGCGCGGCGCCGCGCCCGGGCCGCCGCGCCTGATCCCGTCCCGGCCGTCCTCTCCCTGGGCCTCGACGCCACACGCCTGACCGCAGGCCTGCGGCCGAGACGCGCCCAAGACCGTCTGGACCACAGCGCCCACCTGACGGCACACGGCCCGCTCCCCGACCCTGGCGAGTTCGGACTTCACGATCTGCTCGCGCTCACCGAGCGGATCGCCCTGTGGGAGCGCGGCACTGCAGGCTCCCCCTTCCACCGGAAGCTGCGCGCCGTCATGGCCGCGGCCCGGCGAAGCGGACTGACCACGGCCGTCGTCGTCGACGCGGTGGAGGACGACCCGTCCTGCCGCAAGGACCAGGTGCTGCTCCGCCGCGCGCCCCATCTGGTCCTGGACGGCGCCCTGTTGACCGCGCAGGTGCTCGGCGCCCAGCAGGTGGTGATCGCGGTGTCCCACCCGGCGGCAGCGGCGGCGATGAAGGCCGCGGTCACCGAGCGGCAGCCGCGGCGACGCGCCCGGGGACCCGAGGTTCGGGTGACGCAGTCGCAGGAACGTTTCCCCGACGGAGTGGGGGACGCCCCATTAGGCGGCCTCGACGGGGTGCCGACGCTCCGCTCGAACACGGAGACATGGGCGCAACTCGCGGTCGCGGCCCGGATGGGCGCGGCGCGATTCGGCGCGATCGGGCAGCGGGACGAACCGGGAACCTTCCTCGCGACGGTGACCGCGCATGCGTCGGGCGCCAAGGGGCCCGCGCAGACGGTGGTGGAGGCGCCGCTCGGAGCGCCCCTGGCCACCCTGCTGGAACGCTGTGGAACGGACGCCGGACAAGGGGTGCTGCTCGGCGGCTACGCCGGAGCCTTCCTGACCCGCCGGGCGGCCGACACCGCGCTGATGTCGCGCCGCGGAATCGAGGCGGCGGGCGCCGTGTTCGGAGCGGGCTCCGTGACGCGGGTACCCGAGGAGACGTGCCCGCTGGGAGAGGTGGCGCGAGCGGCGCACTGGCTGGCTGCGGAGAGGGTCTCGCACTGCGTGCCCTGCTTCCGGGGGCTGTCGGCGCTCGCGACGGCCTTGGACGATGTCGTACACGACGGTGGTGCTCCGGTGCGGGACCGGCTGCGGGAGCAGGTGGCCGCGGTCCGGGGCCGGCCCGGGTGTTCGCATCCGGACAGGTCGGCGACGTTCGTCCTGTCGGCGCTGTCGACGTTCTCGGACGACCTGGCGGCGCATGCGCTGGGGAGCGGCTGCGGGCGGCGGGTGTGGGGCGCCTTGCCGTTGTCGAATGGGCCGCAGGCGGCGCAGACGGCCGAACGGTTCACGATGGACTGGACGCTGTGCGACGGACACGCGCTGTGCGCCGACGTGGTCCCGGAGTTGATCCGGATGGAGCAGGACGGCTATCCGGTTCTGTCCACCACGGCGGTCCCGCCACGTCTGGCCGCGCGAGCGCGACTCGCGGTGCGACGGTGCCCGACACTTGCCCTTCGGGTCGAAAGAGTCTGACAGGCGCAGCGCATCGGGGGGGTGCCCGGCCGCCCCGGATACCCCGCTCCGCGTCTCGCCCCTGCGGGAGCGATGGCCGCCGTACCCCTGCCGGGCAGCGTGTGCGCTGCCCGGCAGCGTGTGCTACCGCGTCAAACCGGCCGGGTGGCTCGCTCCAGCTGCTGGATGACCGAGGTGTACGCCGCCCCGGTGGCATGGTGGAGGCCGATCTCGCAGGTGCGGTTCGCGCTGAGATGGGCCTGGGCGTCGAGTTGCCCGACCTCTTCCGCCTCGGGTGCGGTCGCGCTCTCCGTCAGTTCCCGGTGCAGGAAGCCGCGGTCGCCGGCGAACCCGCAGCAGGACTCGGCGATCGGCTGGACAACGCTGTCGGCGACCGCCTGTGCGACGGCCTTCAGCGCCGAGCCGTGGTCGGTCTGCTGCATCGAGCAGGTGGTGTGGACCACCGCGGTCGGCACTCGTTCGGTGACCGTGAGATGCGGCAGCAGTTCCCGCTGCGCCCAGTCGACGGCGTCGTGGACGGACAGCCGGCTGTGGCGGTCCCGGTCGGCCGGGCTCAGGTGGGGCACCACGTCGCGCAGGGCGCCGAGCGAGCAGGAGGAGGCGTCCATGACGACCGGCACGCGTCCCTCGTCGCTCCACCGCCACAGCCGCTCCACGAGCACCCCCGCCATGGCGGCGTGCCCCTTCTCGTAGCCCTTGCTGTGCCAGATGGTGCCGCAGCAGGTGCCCGCCACGTCCGCGGGGATCCACAGTGGTCGGCCGGCCCGTTCCGCGAGCGTGACGAGGGCCTGCACCACCGTCGGCCCGCTCTCTCCCGAGGGGGCGCCGAAGATCCGGTTGACACAGGCGGGTACGTAGACGGCGTGCGCCTGCTGCCGGCGGGTGGCAGGGAACCGCTTCGGTGCGGCCTGCGGCATCTCGGGCAGCCAGGCGGGGATCAGTTCGGTGCCGAGCACGCCACGGGCGGCGGCGGTGACCGCGCGCAGCGGCGCGTCCCCCACGATGTCCGCGGTGCGCCGGGCGAGGCCTACGGCGACCCGGGCACCCCCTTCCAGACCTGCCCAGTGGCGTGCGGCCCAGGTGGCCGAGCGTTCGGCGAGGGGGCCGTGTCCGGCGTGCCGCAGCTTCTTCATCGCGGCGCCGGTGTCGATGTCGACCGGACAGCTCACCGCGCAGCTCGAATCCCCGGCGCAGGTGTCCACGGCGTCGTAGGCGTAGTCCCGGGTGAGGGAGAGCACGAGCGGGGAGTCGGCCCGGTGCCGGGCCATCTCCCTTTGCAGCACGATGCGTTGGCGGGGTGTCGTGGTCAGGTCGTGGCTGGGGCAGGCCGGTTCGCAGAAGCCGCACTCGATGCACGGGTCCAGGGCCGGATCGACCGGGGGCAGCGTCTTGAGGTTGCGGACGTTCGCGTCCGGGTCCTGGTCCAGGATCACGCCGGGGTTGAGGATGCCGCGCGGATCGAGGGCGGCCTTGAGCCGCCACATGAGTGCGACGGCGGTGCTTCCCCACTCCTGGGTGACGAACGGCGCCATGTTCCGTCCCGTGCCGTGCTCGCCCTTGAGGGCACCGTTGTAGGTGTTCAGCACCAGGTCGGCGAGAGCCTGCATGCAGGTGCGGTAACGGCGCACGTCCTCGGGTGCGGAGGGGTCGAGCATGAGCGGGAAGTGCAGGTTCCCCGCGGAGGCGTGCCCGGCGATGGGCGAGGCGAACCCGTGGTGCTGAAGGAGCAGGAACAGGTCGCGGGCGGCGTCGGCCACCCGGTCCGGGGGGACACAGACGTCCTCCACCAGCAGCACGGTGCCCGGGGGGCGGGTGCTGCCGACGGCGGCCAGCAGGCCCTTGCGGACCCGCCAGTAGGCGCCGGCGGTGGCCGAGTCTCGGGTGAACTGCCCCGTCACGGGGGCGGTGGAGCCGGCCAGGACCGCCTCGGCACGCGTCTGCTGGACAGTCAGGTCGTCCAGGTCGGCGGCCCGGAACTCGACCAGCAGTGCGGCGTCCTCCGCGTCCTCGGTGAGTTCGGCGAGCCAGCGGGGGGCTCCCGAGACGCCGGCGGTGGAGCGCAGGGACGGGGCGTCCAGGAGCTCGACGGCGTGAGCACCGGCCTCGACCAGGTCGGGGACGAGGGCAGCCGCGTCGTGCAGGCTCGGCAGGCGCAGCAGCGCGGTGGCGTGGTGGCGGCCGAAAGGAACGGTGTCGAGGACGACTTCGTCGAGGAAGCCGAGCGTGCCCTGGGAGCCGACCATGAGTCCGCGCAGGATCCCGGCGGGGGTGTCGGCGTCCAGGAAGGCGTCGAGGCGGTAGCCGTTCGTGTTCTTGATGGCGAACTTGGTCCCGATCCGGTCGCACAGCGCCGGGTCGGCCTCCAGTTCCTTCTTGATGGCCATGAGCTCGCGGACGAGGGCGGGTTCGGCGCGTTCCAGGTGCTCGTCGGCCGCGGGGTCGGCGGTGTCCACGACGGTGCCCGAGGCGAGGACGACGCGCAGGGACCGCACCGTGTGGTAGGCGTTGTGCACCACCCCGCACGACATCCCGCTGGCGTTGTTGGCGACGACGCCGCCGATGGTGGCCGAGGCGCTGCTGGCGGGGTCGGGGCCGAGCATCCGGCCGTGCCGCGCGAGTTGTGCGTTGGCCCGTGCGATCACGGTCCCCGGACGGGCGCGGAGGATCCGGCCGTCCTCCTCGACCACGGCGCCGGCGAAGTGCCGGCGCACGTCCACCAGGATGCCCGAGCCCTGGGACTGGCCGTTGAGGCTGGTCCCCGCGGCCCTGAAGGTCACGGGCAGATCGTGGCGGCCGGCGAAGGCCAGTACGGCCGCGACATCCGCCGCGTCGCGCGCCATCACGACGACGCGTGGCAGGTAGCGGTACGGGCTTGCGTCGGAGGCGTAGCGGGCGAGGTCGGTGGGACGGGACAGCACCTGCTCCGCTCCGACCACTGCGGTCAGCCCCTCACGCAGCCACTGCGGGGTGGCGACGGGAGCGCCCTCCGCTCCCCCGGTGTCCCGACCGGTGGGCAGCGCGGCACGCAGCCGGGCCAGTTTCTTCATGTCGTGTCTCCTGAGATGTGCGTGCCGGCCGGTGGTCGCGGGTCGGTACGTCGGCTGGGCCCCCGGTGGGCCTCGTGAGCCCCGGTCGGAGCGGGGGCCGCCGGGCGGCTGGGGCGTCCGCGCGGTGCCCGGGCGGGCGAATCGCCCGGCTCGGCGTTCGTGGCCCGCGACACCCTTCCGTTGAAGCCGACGTGCGGGAACTGGGCGGCAGGGCTCACCGGGAGAAGGACCGACGGTCGAGGACGAGGGCCGTGGTTGTCCCGTGGACGCAGCGCTCGTACCTCTCGATCGTGGTGCCGACACTGCTCACCGCGGTCATCGAGCTCCTCGTGGACGGGTGCGGAATGCGGTTGTTCGAGTGTGTCTCCCGCTTTCCCCTGCTGCTATGTTGCTTTCACTCAAGAGCGCGGGGTTTGTTGGAGCAATGACACAAACCCGCCGCCCCTGGCAGGAGTGAGCATGGCCCGATCAGAGACAGGTGCCGCGGAGAAGCCGGGCGCGGAAATGCCGGCTTCGGCGACGCTCGCCTCCCTGCTGGACGCGGTCGGCGACACCCTGCTGAGGGCGCTCGAGACCCCTCTCGGACTGGACGTCCCGGTGACCGAGTTGGAGATCCTCGATCCGCCGCACGCGGTCAGCGCGGCCCCGGACACGATGCTGTTCGGCATCGGCATCCATCCCGCCTCACCGGAGGCCGAGGCAGCCCTCCACATGGCCGCCCGCGCCCGGTGCACCGCCCTGGTGGTCAAGCTCCACGGGGAGGACCCGGCCGGGTTGCGCGCCCTCGCCCGGGAGCAGGGCATCGCCCTGTTGGCGGCGGACGACGAGGCGAACTGGCGCCATCTGGACACCCTCCTGTCGGCGGTGCTCGCGACCCGGTCCGGACAGACCGCGACAGGCGGCGACGGCGGAGAATGGGACGACCTGTTCGACCTCGCCAACGCGACCGCCGCCCAGCTGCGCGGCGCGGTGGCGATCATGGACGACCGCTACCGGATCATCGCCTACTCCACGGTCTCCGGTCAGCCCACCGACGAGGTGCGGCGCCAGGGAATTCTCGGCCGGGAGGTACCGGAGGCCTTCCAACCCCTGCACGCCGACCCCCGGTTGCGGCAGCGGCCCCAGCCCGTGCGGTTCACCGGGCACGGAGCTCTGCCTCGCGTCGCCGTCGGCATCCTCGCCGGTCGCGTCATGCTGGGATCCCTCTGGGTCATCGACGCCGACAGCAGTCTGGGAGCGGAGGAGGAGCGGACGCTGCGCGATGCCGCGGACCTCGCGGCGCTGCGCCTGCTGCGGCACCGCAATTCACGCGACATGGCTCGCCGGGCCCGTGAACAGGCGCTGCGCGGCGCCCTCCAGGGCGAGGACCTGCCGCACGCCGGCTCGCTCGACTCGCACGGCACCGGATTCGTCGTCGTCGCCTTCGAGCACGCGGAGACCGAGACCGATGTCAGCGAACCCGACATGGCGCACATCATCGAGCTGATCACCAGCAGCGCACAGGTCCAGCACTTCAGGGCGAGCACCGTCCAACTCGACGGAGTGGTCTACTCGCTGCTGCCGGCCGACCCGTCGGCGGCCGGCGTGGTGGGCGGAGAACTGGCGGGCAGTGTCCTGGAACGCATCCGGGTCATGCTGGGGGTCAGGCTGCGCGCCGGGATCGGCGGCCACGCGCCCGTCCTGTCCGCGGTGCAACGTTCACGCCAGGAGGCCGACGCCGCCCTCGACGTGCTGGCCCACCGCGGGCAGGACCACGCCGTCGCGGACTTCCAGGAGGTGCGCGCGGAATCCTTCTTCCTGCGGCTCCGCGCCGACCTCGACGCTTTCGACGCCGTGCAGCTCTACGCGCTGGAGGCGATGCGGGAGCACGACGAACGCAACGGCACGGACTACACCCGCACCGTCTACGCGTACTTGCGGTGTCTGGGCGACAGCACCCGGGCATCCGCCGAGATGTACGTGCACCCCAACACCCTGCGCTACCGCATCAAGCGCGCGGGGGAACTCTTCGGCATCGACCTTCACGACCCCGACGAGGCACTGCTGCTCTGGCTCCGCCTCCGGCTCCGGCACTGACGACGCGTTCACGGCGTCCGACGGGCGCGGTGCGGCACTTGTGCAAAACCACCAGGTTCACCTGGTCCGATGAGTGAATCCACCATGGCCAACAGCAGTGGCAGCGGCCATTCTTGGTGCACCCCAGCGAGGGGCATTGCGGGACAAGTCAAGTCACCCCTCGCCTTCCGTGACCGCGCCGAGCCGTGACCATTCGCTCTTCGGGCGCCGGTGAACCGGACATGTTCAAGTGGAGGATGCACTCATGCCGCACAACAGACGTCTCACCGCGATAGGTGCGATGCTCGCCCTCACCGCCACCGCCTGCGCCGGCTCGGGCGGAGGATCCGGCAGCAGCGGCGGCACCATCGAGATCGGCCAGATCGCCTCGCTGACCGGGAACTTCACCCCGCTCGGCCAGAACGACAAGCTCGGAGCCGCCCTCGCCGTCCAGCAGATCAACGCCGCCGGCGGCGTCCTGGGCAAGAAGCTGCACATCACCGTCAAGAACGACGAGAGCGACCCCCAGCAGGCCATCACCGGCTTCAACAACCTGGTCAGCGGCGGCGCCGTCGCGTTCGTCGGGACGCCCGTCTCGAACGCGGCCCTCGCCGTCGAGCCGCTGGCGAAGCAGCGGCAGGTGCCCTACGTCTCGACCGCCGCCGTGGACCAGCAGGTGCAACCGCCCTCCCCCTACATCTACATGACGCCGCTCACCGCGGGGGCGGTCTCCGAACAGCTGCTGAAGTACTTCAAGGCAAGCGGCATGACGAAGATGGCGGTCGCCTACGACACCCAGAACGCCTTCGCCAAGACGGGCTGGGAGGACATGAAGGCGAAGGCCGCCCGGTACGGCATCGACTTCGTGGACGCCGAGACGTTCACCACCACCCAGACCAACTTCACGTCCGTCCTCCAGCACGTGCGGGGCAGCGGCGCCAAGGGTCTGATGGTGTGGGCCACCGGCGCGCCGGCGGTCATCCTCGCGAAGCAGTTCGCCGGCGCGGGCATGGGCGGCATGAAGCTCGTGTACAGCCACGCCGAGGCCAGCTCCCTGTTCACGGAGCCGGTGGGCGCCGCGGGTGAGGGCATCATCCTGGCGAGCTCGCTCGCCGTCATCGGCAACGACCTGCCGACGTCCGGAGTCAAGACGGCCGCGCTGAAGATGGCGGAGCCGTTCCAGAAGGCCAACGGCTCCTACCCGCCCGGGTTCGCGTTCGACGGCTACAACGCCGTCCAGCTCATCGCGGCGGCCATCAGGAAGGCCGACAGCACCGATCCCAAGAAGATCGCAGCCGCGCTCGACACCATGACCCTCCAGACCCCTGTGGGCACGTACAAGTACACCTCGGGCGATCACGCGGGTCTCGGGGTCGATCAGGTCGCCGTCAACACGATCAAGGGCGGCCACATCGTCCCGACGGACTGGACCACCGTGCAGCTCAAGGCCAGCCTGACGCCTTGATCGGGCAGGAGACCAGACACATGCTCACAACCGAGAACCTGGCGCGGTCCTTCGGCGGCGTGTTCGCCGTGAACGACGTCACCATGTCGGTGCCGCAGGGCGAGTTGCGCGGGATCATCGGCCCCAACGGGGCGGGCAAGTCGACGCTGTTCAACCTGATCAGCGGACACCTGGCACCCACCCGTGGCCGGATCACCTATCGCGACAAGTCCCTCGCGGGCACGGCTCCCCACCGCCGTGCCCGGGACGGCGTCGCCATCGTCTTCCAGGGCGCCCGCCTCTTCCACGGGATGACCGCCCTGGAGAACGTCATGGTCGGGGCACACGCCCGGACCCACCACGGATTCGTCGCGGCGGCGCTGCGGCTGCCGGGCCACCGGCGCGAGGAGCGGCTGATCGCCGAGCGCGCCAGGGAGGCTCTGGAGCAGGTCGGGATGGCCGACTTCGCCGACGTCTCCGCCGAGTCCCTCCCGCTCGGCCAGCAGCGTCGGCTTCAGGTGGCGCGCGCCCTGTGCGGCCGGCCGGATCTGCTGCTGCTCGACGAGCCGGCCTCCGGACTACGGCTCGGGGAACGGCAGATACTCGCCGACCTGCTCCGTCAGCTGCACGACAAGGGCATCACGATGCTCCTCATCGAGCACGACGTCAGCATGGTGATGAGCCTCGCGGACCGGATCACCGTCCTCGACCTCGGCAAGGTCATCGCGGAGGGCACGCCCGAAGCCGTGAGCCGCGACCCGCGAGTCGTCTCCGCCTACCTCGGTCAGGAGAGCTCCGATGCTGCACGTCGATGACCTCGTCGTCCGTTACGGGTCGGCGGTCGCCCTCGACGGCGTCAGCCTCCGGGTCGCCCGTGGCGAGATGGTCGCCCTCGTCGGTCCCAACGGGGCCGGCAAGTCGACCCTCGTGAACGCGCTGTCCGGCATCGTGAAACCGGCCGCCGGCACCATCCGTGTCGACGGACGGCTCGCGCAGGTGCCGGAGGGCCGGCAGCTCTTCGCCGACCTGTCCGTGGAGGACAACCTGCGGCTGGGCGCCTGGCGTTCCCGCAACCGTGATCCGCGGCGCGTCTACGAGGTCCTGCCGGTCCTCGCCGACATGCGGCGGAAACCGGCCGGGACGCTGTCCGGCGGGCAGCAGCAGATGGTGGCGGTCGGCCGCGCGCTCATGGCCGACCCCGACGTGCTCGCGATCGACGAGCTGTCGCTGGGCCTCGCGCCCATCGTGGTCGCGGACCTGGCTCGCCACCTGACCCAACTCAACTCCGAGCAGGGCACGGCGATCCTGCTCATCGAACAGAACGCCAGGCTCGCCTTCGACCTGTGTCAGCGGGCCTACGTGATCGAGTCGGGACGGATCGTCGCGGACGGGCCCAGCGGGGAACTCGCCCGCAGCCCGGAGGTCGCGCGCGCCTACCTCGGCGGCATCACCGGCTCCGACACGGAGACTCACCTGGAGAGAACGGCGGAATGAGTTCCTTCTTTGCCTATCTGGTGTCCGGCATCGCGATCGGCTGCACCTACGCCCTGGTCGCCAGCGGCTTCGTGATGATCCACCGGGTCACCCGCGTGGTCAACTTCGCCCAAGGCACCTTCGCCGTCGTGGGAGGCATGGCCACGGCGTCACTGCTGAGCCACGGTCTCCCGCACGGCGCCGCGGAAGTGGTGGCCCTGGCGGTGGCCGGCGCACTGGGACTGCTCATCGGGATCATCGCGATCGGCAAGCCCGGCACCCCACCCCTGTCCTCGGTCATCATCACCCTGGGCCTCGGCATCGGCGCCTACGCCGGCGAGGTGATCGCCTTCGGCGACCAGCCGTTGTCGTTCTCGATGGCGCGCGGCTCCACGACTCTCCTCGGCGCGCACGTCGACCGACAGCTGTTCGTCATCATCGGCGTCGCCGTGGTCAGTTACGCCCTGCTGGGGCTGTTCTTCGGCCGTACCTACGTCGGCAAGGCGCTGACCGCCTGCTCGTCCAACCCGTACGCGGCACGGCTGTCCGGCATCAACGTCACCCGGATGGGCCTGCTGGCGTTCGTGATCGGCGGGGTTCTCGGCGGGCTGGCCGGCGTCCTGATCACCCCCATCCAGCCGGTGTCGTTCGACTCCGACGCGCAGCTCGCCGTCAACGGTTTCGCGGCGGCCATCTTCGGGGGGCTGATGCACCCCTGGACGGCACTGCTCGGCGCGCTCGTCCTGGGTGTCTCCGAGTCGATGATCGGGGGCTACATCGACGCGTCCTACGAGATCGAGGTGGCCCTGGTGCTCATGCTCGCCATCATGGTGTGGCGCGCCGCCCGCACCCCGGCCCTGGCCGAGGAGGTCGCATGACCGGCCGCCTGACACCGGCGAGGCTCGCGGGCACCGGCGCCGTGGCAGTGGTGGCCGTCGTCACCGCGGTCCTGCCGCTGCTCCTGGACACCTCGCAACTCACCGTCTACACCGAACTGCTGCTCTCCGCGGTGGTGACGACCGGGGTGTCCCTGCTGCTCGGATACGCGGGACAGATCTCCCTGGGCCACGGCGGGTTCTACGCCGCGGGCGCCTACACCGCGGCGCTGATGGCGACCCACGGCCTGCCGAGCCTGTTGGGGCTGGCCTGCGCGCCGCTCGTGGCGGGACTGCTGGGCCTGTTGGTCGGCATGCCGTTGCTGCGTCTGCGCGGGCACTATCTCGCCTTCGCGACGCTGGCCTTCCAGCTCATCCTGCTGGCGGTGATCGGGCAGCAGTCCTCGCTGGGCGGGGACATCGGCCTGAGCGGCATCCCCGGCCTCGGGATCGGCTCGCACCGGATCAGCGGCTTCCGGGGCTACGCGTGGGTCGCCTGGCTGGCCCTGGTGGTGGTCATGGTGATCACCCGGAACATCGTGCGTTCCCGTCCCGGCCGTGGGCTGCGCGCGCTGGCCACCAGCGAGATGGCGGCGTCCTCCTCCGGTGTCCCGGTGGGCCGCTACAAGCTCGTGGTCTTCGGTCTCTCGGCGGCGTTCGCCGGGCTGGCCGGCGGGATCTTCGCGTTCTTCATCGCCTACGTCGCCCCCGGGTCGTTCGGCGTACTGGTGTCCTTCCAGTTCGTCGTCATGGCCGTGGTGGGGGGACTGGGCACGCTGTGGGGGCCGTTGATCGGCGCCTCCGCCATCACGGTGCTGCTGCAGTGGCTGAACGAGGTCGGAGCACGGCCGGGCATGCCCGACTACGCGCCCCAGGTCTTCTCCTACGCCGTCTACGCACTGCTGCTGGTGCTCGTGGTGCTCTTCCTGCCACGGGGTCTGGTGCCCGCCGGCACCGGCGCGCTGCGGCCACTGGCACGACGGCTCGCCCGGGAGCGGACGGAATCCGTGAACGGCACGTAGGAAGGCCCGGTGCCCCGGTGTACGAACCTCGGGTTCGTACACCGGGGCACCGGAGTCGTACAGCCCTAGAAGTTGCCGCGCCTGGCCTGCTCGCGCTCGATCGCCTCGAACAGGGCCTGGAAGTTGCCCTTGCCGAAGCCCAGGGAGCCATGGCGCTCGATGAACTCGAAGAACACCGTGGGCCGGTCGCCGATCGGCTTGGTGAAGATCTGCAGCAGGTAACCGTCCTCGTCGCGGTCGACGAGGATGCCGCGCGAGGCCAGTTCCTCGATGGGCACGCGGACATGGCCGATCCGGGCGCGCAGTTCCGGGTCGGTGTAGTAGCTCTCGGGTGTGTCGAGGAACTCGACGCCCCTGGCCCGCAGCACGTCGACGGTCTGGAGGATGTCGTTGGTGGCGAGGGCGAGGTGCTGGGCGCCCGGGCCCCGGTAGAAGTCGAGGTACTCGTCGATCTGCGAACGCTTCTTACCGACCGCCGGCTCGTTGAGCGGGAACTTCACCCGGTGGTTGCCGCTGGCGACGACCTTGCTCATCAGCGCCGAGTACTCGGTGGCGATGTCGTCGCCGATGAACTCGGCCATGTTGGTGAAGCCCATGACGCGGTTGTAGAAGTCGACCCACTCGTCCATGTGCCCGAGTTCCACGTTGCCCACGACGTGGTCGAGGGCCTGGAAGAGGCGTTTGGGCGCATCGTCGGGCTTGCTGTATCCCGAGGTCCGGGCCGCGTATCCGGGCAGGTAGGGGCCGGTGTAGCGGGAGCGGTCCACCAGGGTGTGGCGGGTGTCGCCGTAGGTGGCGATGGCGGCGGTCCGGACGGTGCCGTGTTCGTCGGTGACGTCGTGCGGTTCGTCCAGCACGGTCGCGCCCTGCGCGCGGGCGTGGGCGATGCACCTGTCGACATCGGGCACTTCGAGCGCGATGTCGATCACGCCGTCACCGTGGCGGTGGTGGTGGTCGAGCAGCGGGCTGTCCGGGGCGACACCGCCCTTGATCACGAACCGGATCGCACCGGAGCGGAGGACATACGCGTGGTGGTCACGGTTCCCGGTCTCCGGACCGGAGTAGGCGACCAGCTCCATCCCGAAGACCACCTGGAAGAACAGCGCGGCCTGCGTCGCGTTGCCCACCGCCCAGACCACCGCGTCCCAGCCGGTCACCGGGAAGGGGTCGCCCTGCGCGTCGTACTCCACGAGCCCGACCAGCTGCTTGAGCTGCTGAAGGTCGAGTTCCGCCAGCCGTTCCTGGCTCGTGAGGGTCTGTTCCATGCTCATGCGTCGTCCTCCTGGGTGTCCTGCTTCCAACGCGTGGCGCTCAGGAGACACCGGCCCTGCTGACCTGCACAACAGTCACCTTCTGAGCTGTTCAAGCTGCTCACTTTGTCCGCCGGACGGCGGCATTACCTGTGCAATATGCCTAGCTGGGAGAGGGTGATCGTCGTGACCGAAGGGCAGCCGCTGGACTCGCTGGACATCGACCTGCTCCGCCTGCTGCGGGGCAACCCGCGCGCCGGTGTACTCGAACTGTCGCGGACCCTGGGGGTCGCCCGCGGAACCGTCCAGGCGCGGCTCGACCGGATGGAACGCACGGGCGTCGTCGTCGGGTTCGGACCCGAAGTGGACGTGGGCGCGGCGGGGTTCCCGGTCCAGGCGTTCGTGACCCTGGAGATCGCCCAGGGTGCGCTCGACGATGTCGCCGCCGAACTCACCGCCCTGCCCACCGTGCTGGAGGCGTACGCGACGACGGGCGCCTCCGACGTGCTGTGCAAGCTGGCGGCCTCGTCCCACCAGGACCTTCAGGAAACCCTGCTCGCCCTGAACCGCTCCCCCACGGTGGCCCGTTCCACGAGCGTGATCGTGCTGTCGGTGGTCGTGGCCCCCAGAGTTCTGCCGCTGCTGGAATCCCGTCAGCACCAGGCGCCCCGGCGCTCTCCCGCCTACAACGACCCCCGGTGACACGGGCGTCGACGTCCGGCGCCGTCAGGACCTGCTGAGCAGTGCCAGCCGCGAGGCCGCCTCCCTCACCTGTGCCGCCACCCGCTCGCCGTCGAACTCGTGCATGGCGACCACACCGACCGAGGCGCCCGCCGTGCCCGGCACCTCGAACCCCGCCGCCACCCCGGTGGCACCCTGCTGGAGCTGTCCCGAGGTGATGCTGTAGCCCAGCTCCCGGGCGAGCGCGATCTCTTCGGACTCATCGGGCGCGGGCGGCTGCAACGCAAGGATGGCGACGCCGTTCGCCCCCCTCTCCAGCGGATGCCGCACACCGATGCGGTACCCCACCCGGACCGGGCCGTGCTGGACGACCGGCTCCGCCCCTGCCACCGGGACGCACTCCCGCGCGCCATGGGCCACCGTCAGAAACGCGGCGGCACCCGTGACGTCGGCAAGCTCCTGCAGCACCGGCTGGGCCGCCGACACCAGCTGCCCCTGGAACCGCCCCGCCAGCGTGGCGGCACCGGCACCGAGCCGCACCCGCTTGCCCTGCCGGGAGACCAGGGCGTGCTCCTCCAGCGTCTCCACGATCCGGTAGGCGATGGACCGGTCGATCCCGAGCTGGGCTGCGAGGTCTGCCACCGTCAGGCCGTCGGCCGTCAGCGAGATCACGTCCAGAGCCCGAAGCCCGCGATCCAGACCTTGCAGGGTGGCCATCGACACCTCCTTGATCCCGGGACCGCACTCGGCACCCGCGAAAACCGACACATCTTCTTCTGGCGCCACGTTAGGGCACGGGCACCCGACCGCACATGATCACGGACGCGCAGGGGCGGAGCGCGACCTTGACGGGGCCGCCACCGGGACCTAATTTCGGATTGTCGCTTCCATCGCACAAAAATGTGCGCTCAGCGCACATTTCCGTTGCATGGCACCGCGACTCCGAGCCACGAGGAGAGAGACTTGCCGTACTACCACCGGGCGGGCGCGGTCCCGCCGAAACGTCACACGCAGCACCGTGACCCGGACGGGAACCTCTACTACGAGGAGCTGATGGGCGAAGAGGGCTTCTCCTCGGACTCCTCGCTGCTCTACCACCGGCACATACCGTCTGCGGTGCGGGAGTTCCGTGTCTGGGACCTCGGCGACCAGTCGCTGGTGCCCAACCACCCCCTCCTCCCCCGCCACCTCTCCACGCACAAGCTGTTCGCGGAGGGCGAGTCCGGCGTCGACGCGGTGACCGGGCGCCGGCTGCTGCTGGGCAACGACGACGTGCGGCTGACGTACGTCGTGGCCGACACGGTGAGCCCGTACTACCGCAACGCGATCGGCGACGAGTGCCTGTACGTCGAGGCCGGGCGAGCCCGGGTCGAGTCGGTCTTCGGCGACCTGGAGGCCGCCGACGGCGACTACGTGATCGTCCCGCGGGCGACCACGTACCGGATCGTGCCCGACGGTGTCGTACGCGTCTACGTGATCGAGGCGAACTCGCACATCGGGCCGGTGCGGCGCTATCTCTCCCAGCACGGCCAGCTCCTGGAACACGCCCCCTACTGCGAGCGCGACTTCCGTCTCCCCGACGGGCCGAGGACCGTCGAGGGGGAGAACGTCGACGTGTACATCAAGCACCGGGGGCCGGGCGGCGTCGCGGGCACCGTCCACACCTTGCCGAACCACCCCTTCGACGTGGTCGGCTGGGACGGCTGCCTCTACCCGTACGCGTTCAACATCCGTGACTTCGAGCCGGTCACGGGCCGGGTCCACCAGCCGCCGCCGGCCCACCAGGTCTTCGAGGGCCACAACTTCGTGGTCTGCAACTTCGTCCCGCGCAAGGTGGACTACCACCCGCTGGCCGTGCCGGTGCCGTACTACCACTCCAACGTCGACTCCGACGAGGTGATGTTCTACTGCGGCGGGGACTACGAGGCACGCAAGGGCTCCGGGATCGGGCAGGGCTCGATCTCGCTGCACCCGGGCGGTCATCCGCACGGTCCCCAGCCCGGTGCGACGGAACGGTCGATCGGGGCGGAGTTCTTCGACGAACTCGCGGTCATGGTGGACACCTTCCGGCCCCTGCAGCTCGGCGAGGCCGCGCGTGCGACGGACGACGGAACGTACGTCTACTCCTGGGAGCGGAAGCGATGAGCCTCCCCCCGACGCCGGGGATTCCTCCGCTGCTCGCCGGGTTGTTCGACGACGCGGCGGTCTTCCCGCCCGGCAGCCTGCCGATCGAGGAGGCGGTCCCGGCCCACGTGGCGCACACCCGCAGCGCGCACGCCGGGCTGGTCGGGCCGTTCGTCCTCGCCGCCAAGGACCTCGACCGGCTCGCCGAGCTGACCGGCGGTCTCGCCGAGGAGTCCTTCGACCTCTCGGTGACCGTGCCACTGCCGGGCGTCTCCGACGCGGTCGCCGCGGCGGACCGGATCCCGGCCGTACGGCTGGTCGCGCTGGAGGTCACCGTCCCGGACCGGGCCGCCGCCGAGGAGGTCGCACCGGCCGTGGCCGAGGCGCTCGGCGAGAACAACTCCGTCACCGTGTACGTGGAGGTACCGCGCGACGGCCGGCGCGACGCGCTGCTCGCCGAGCTCGCCGGGACCCCCTACCTGGCCAAGTTCCGCACCGGAGGCGTACGCCCCGAGCTCTACCCGGACGAGCGCGAACTCGCGGCGACCGTCCTGGCGGCGGCGCGGGCCGGGGTCGCGTTCAAGGCGACCGCGGGGCTGCATCACGCGCTGCGCAACACCGATCCCGAGACCGGTTTCGAGCAGCACGGCTTCCTCAACCTGCTGGTCGCCGTCGACGCGGCGCTACTGGGCGCCGAAGAGGCGGAACTGGTGCGGCTGTTGGCCGACCGCGACGGCAAGCGGGTCGCCGAACGGGTGCGTGCCCTGTCGCCCCGCGTCCGTGACCTGTTCCGCTCCTTCGGCACCTGTTCCGTCGCCGAACCCGCCGCCGAGTCGGCCGCGTTGGGGCTGCTGCCCGCCGCGGCCGTCGCCGATCTGACCGAGGTGTCCGCATGACCAGCACCATCCAGTTGACCGTCCCGGCCGACTCCCTGTTCGGCCTGGCCAATCTGCCCTACGGCGTCTACTCGGCACCCGGTCAGCTGCCGCGCGTGGCGATCCGTTACGGCGACCACGTCATCGACCTGGCCATGCTGCTGGACGACGACGTCTTCGACCGGCCCAGCCTGAACGCCTTCATGGCCCAGGACCACACCCGCTGGGTCGAGGTCCGTACCGCGATCGCCGAACGGCTCCGGGGCCCGGTTCCCGCGGCGGCGGTCCACGACCTGGGCGCGGTGACGCTGCACCTGCCGTTCGAGGTCGCCGACTACGTGGACTTCTACGCCTCCGAGCATCACGCCGCCAACCTGGGCCGGCTGTTCCGGCCCGGCAATCCCGAGCCGCTGATGCCGAACTGGAAGCACCTGCCGGTCGGTTACCACGGGCGGGCGGGCTCCGTCGTCGTCTCGGGCACCGACATCGTCCGGCCCTCGGGGCAGCGCAAGGGCCCCGACGACCCGGCGCCGGTCTTCGGTCCCTCGACCCGGCTCGACATCGAGGCCGAGCTCGGCTTCGTCGTCGGAACCGGCAACGCGATGGGCGAGTCCATCGGCGCGGAGGACGCGGAGCGGCACATCTTCGGGGTGGTGCTCTTCAACGACTGGTCCGCGCGCGACATCCAGGCCTGGGAGTACGTCCCGCTCGGCCCCAACCTGGGCAAGTCCTTCGCCTCCACGATCTCGCCGTGGGTGGTTCCGCTGCTCGCCCTGGACGCCGCCCGGGTCCCGGTCCCGCCCCAGGAGCCGCCTGTCCTTCCGTACCTGCGGATGGCCCGGCCGTGGGGCCTGGACGTCGACCTCGCGGTCGAATGGAACGGTCAGGTCGTCTCCCGACCGCCGTACGCCGCGATGTACTGGTCCCCCGCCCAGATGCTGGCCCACCAGACCGTGAACGGCGCTCCCTCCCGCACCGGTGACCTGTTCGCCTCCGGCACCGTCTCGGGACCGGAGAAGGAGCAGCGCGGCGCCTTCATCGAACTGACCTGGGGCGGCAAGGAGCCCGTCACGGTCAACGGTCACCAGCGCACGTTCCTGGAGGACGGGGACGAGATCGTCCTCACCGCCACCGCCCCGGGCGCGGACGGAATCCGGATCGGCTTCGGCGAGGCCCGCGGCCGGATCGTCAGCAGCAAGCGTCGGGAGGCGTGATGAGCAAGACGGTGGCCTCGGCCGCCGAGGCGGTTGCCGACATCGCCTCGGGCAGCTCGCTGGCTGTCGGCGGGTTCGGGCTCTCCGGGATCCCGGACCGCCTGATCGCGGCGCTGGCCGAGCAGGGCGCCGACGACCTGGAGGTGTTCTCCAACAACTGCGGGGTGGACGGGGTCGGGCTCGGCATCCTGCTCGGCCTCGGCCGGATCCGCCGGGTCACGGCGTCCTATGTCGGGGAGAACAAGGAGTTCGCCCGCCAGTACCTCTCCGGTGAGCTGGAGGTGGAGCTCACCCCGCAGGGCACGCTCGCCGAGCGGCTGCGGGCGGGCGGCTCCGGCATCCCCGAGTTCTACACCCCGGCGGGCGTGGGCACGCCGGTCGCCGAGGGCGGCCTGCCGTGGAGGTACGACCGGACGGGAAACGTCCTGGTCGCCTCACCGCCCAAGGAGGTCCGCGAGTTCCGTGGCCGCCGGTACGTCCTGGAGGAGGGCATCGTCGCCGACTTCGCCCTCGTGCATGCCCGGCTCGGCGACACGGACGGGAACCTCGTCTTCAACAAGGCGACGCTGAACTTCAACCCCCTTGCGGCGATGGCGGGGCGGATCTGCGTCGCGCAGGTCGAGGAACTCGTCGAGCCCGGTGAGATCGACCCCGCCCGGGTGCATCTGCCCGGCATCTACGTCCAGCGGATCGTCCACACCGGCCCGCAGTCCAAGCACATCGAGAAGCGCACCGTCCGGGAGAGCGTGGCATGAGCGAGCAGCGGACCGGCTGGTCCCGGTCACAGATGGCGGCGCGTGCCGCGCGGGAACTCCGGGACGGCGAGTACGTCAACCTCGGCATCGGCCTGCCGACCCTGATCCCCAACTTCCTCGCGGAGGGCGTCCGGGTCACGCTCCACAGCGAGAACGGCATCCTCGGAACGGGCCCCTACCCGACCGACGACGAGGTCGACGCCGACCTGATCAACGCGGGCAAGGAGACCGTCACGGTCGGCCCGGGTGCGTCGTTCTTCGACTCCGCGCAGAGCTTCGGCATGATCCGCGGCGGCCACATCGACACCGCCGTGCTCGGGGGCATGCAGGTCTCCGGCACGGGTGACCTGGCCAACTGGATGGTGCCCGGGAAGATGGTCAAGGGCATGGGCGGCGCGATGGACCTGGTCCACGGCGCCAAGCGCGTCATCGTCCTCATGGAGCACGTCGCCAAGGACGGCTCCCACAAGATCGTCGACAGGTGCACGCTGCCGCTCACCGGGCAGGGAGTGGTGCAGCGGATCATCACCGACCTGGCCGTGCTCGACGTCTCGGCCGACGGGTGCCGGCTTGTCGAACTGGCGCCCGGTGTCTCCCTCGACGGGTTGCGCGAGAAGACGGGCACTCCTGTCGCGACCTGACCTGCCTGACGCAACTTCACGGGGTACGAGCAAGGCTCCCGGCCTCCGCTATGCCGTGGCGCGCGCCGTCTCCAGCAGTAGCGGGTCGTGGGCGTTGACGACGAGGAGGTCGGGGTCGGAGCGTCGGTGCAGTTCGGCGAGGCGGTCGTGGTTGGCGCGCACCTTCCTGCCGTCGTACGCGATGAGCGCCTCCATGCCCCGCAGGGAACCGGGGACGCGGGAGTGCCCGTCGAGCGTGCCGTGGTGGTAGAAGGCGTCACCGGCGTGCAGCAGCCAGCGGTGGCCGGCGTCGACCGCGACGGCGGCGTGGCCGCGGGTGTGGCCGGGCAGCGCGACCAGGACGATGCCAGGGGCGATCGCGTCGAGTTCGCGGGCGGCGGCGAACCCGCGCCACTGCTCGCCGTGGGGCCGGTGCTCGACAAGCTTGGGACGGTGCTCCCATTGGGGGCTCCGATAGCGGATGCGCTCCCGCCAGGAGGGGGCGTGGACGGCGCCGAGCGCCTCGTCCGCGGTGAGGTGGACCTCGGCCCAGGGGAAGTCGGACAGACCTCCGATGTGGTCCGCGTCGAAGTGGGTGAGGACGATGTGCCGGACGTCCTCGCGGCGGAAGCCCAGCCTCTCGACCTGGCGGGCGGCCGTCTCCTCGGCGTCGAGGACCGGCCGGACGAAGTGCCGGGCGGGTCCGACGCGCCGCTTCGGGTCGGCGATGTCGTCGAGGCCGTAGCCGGAGTCGACGAGCACCAGACTCCCGGGCGTCTCGATCAGGAGGACATGGCAGACGAGGGGGGCTCCGGGAGGCCGCATCGTCCCGCAGTTGAGGTGGTGGACTTTCACGGGGGGGTGTCCTTGGTGTCGAGGGGTGCGTCGGTCAGCACCACGAGACGATACTTACGTCGTATGTCTACAGTCGCCAAGGCTGACTTACGACATAAGTAATGTCAAGGTGACCCAGGACGCGGGAGTGCCCGAAGGTCAGGACTGTTCCCCGACGCGGTGGCGGATCGCGTCGAGGAGCATCTCCAGGCCGAACTCCATCTCCGCCTCGTGGTCGCAGACCGCCAGGTCCGCAGCCGCCGCGGCGACCGCCGGCAGTCCGCTGTCGACGAGTTCCTGCTCCCGCATGGCCGTCACCGCCGGGATGGCACCGGCGTAGGTCGGCGCGAAACCCACCTCCCGGGAGAGCGTCCCGATCAGGAAGGCGATGAAGGCGCGCAGCACGTGGACGGCGGCAGCGCCCTCCAGTCCCGCACGGTTCAGCACCAGCAGTGCGGCCTCCACGACCGGCATGGCCGCGGGAGCGTTGAGACGCCTGGTCAGCACCAGGGACGCGGAACGGGGGTACTCCAGGGCTGCGGCACGGAAGGACCTGGCCAGAGCACGGAGTCCGTCCTCCCACGGCATCTCGTCGACCTCGGGGATCCTGATCCCGCTCAGGATCAGGTCCGCCATGGCGTCGAGCACGTCGGTCTTGTCGTCGACGTGGTTGTACAGCGACATGGTGCGCACGCCGACCGCCGCCGCGATCTTGTGGAGCGACAGCTTCTCCATGCCCTCCGTCTCGGCCACGACGAGGGCCTGGCGCACGATCTCCGCCCTGGTCAGTGGCCCACGGCGGGTCATCCGCTGTGCCATCGCCTCTCCTCCGGTCAGCCGTAGTGCCTGGCAGCAGGCTTCAACCTATCCAATGCGCCTCAAGCGGTACGGCCGCGCCGGCGACGGTCCCGGTGACGGCGCCGGCAAGGATCGCCGCCCGAGTTCGGGCGAGAAGCATCGCGCGGGCATCCGGATCGGCGCACCGGAGAGCGACGGCGACGCCCTGGACGAGGATGCGGGCCGTGAACTCGCCGGCCTCGCCCGCGGGCCCAGAATGCCGGCCAGGGCGGTCGAAAGGGCCTGGAGCAGGCCGCCGGTGCGGGTCACCGGTGCATCGCCTGCGGCCCTCCGCCGTAGGGCACGCCCACGCGTGCCGCCAGTCCGGCGATGAGCAGTTCGACACCGTGCCGGAACTCGGCCTCGTGGTCGCTGACGGCCAGGTAGGGCGCGGCAGCCGTCAGCACGGGGTCGCCCACGGCCGCGATCTCGTCGACGCGCCGCCTGACCTGGTCGGGTTCGACCGCGCCCAAGGTGATGGCCGAACCGAGCTCCCTCATGATCATGCCGACGGTGTATCCGGCGAAGCTCCGCACCACATGGACGAGTTCCCGAGGGGAGAGGCCCAGTTCGGGGAACCCCGCCAAGGCGCAGCGGATGCTCTCCAGGGCCGCGGGTGACTGGGTGGGCCGGGTCAGGACCAGCGTGAACGCCTTGGGGTGGCGCAGGGCGGCGGCGCGGAAGGCGGCGGCATGGGCGCGGGCCCGCTCCTGCCAGGTGCCGAGGCCGGCCCCGGAGAAGTCGACACCGCCCAGCAGCACCTCGGCGACGCCGTCCAGCAGGGCGTCCTTGTTCGGTACGTGGTTGTAGAGCGACATCGCCTCGACTCCCAGCCCACCGGCGAGTTTTCGCAGGGAGAAGGAGTCGGGACCGTCCCTGTCGATCATCTCCAGCGCGGCGTCGACCACCTTCTCCCGGGTCAGGCCGAGCCGCCTGCCCCGGCCACTGCCCTGGACCTTCATCGCACCGCTCCCTCTCCCGCAATCGAGCCTTGACATCACTTATTGCGTAAGTCTAGCTTGATGAAACAATGAACATACGGTGTAAGTATTAATCATCGGAGAACACTCATGACCAGCACCATGCGCGCACTCATGGGCGGCGCCGGCCCCGAATGGGAAGCCCGCGACGTCGCCGTCCCCGAGCCGGGGCCGGGGCAGATCCGGGTCCGGGTACGGGCAGCCGCCGTGAACCGGGCCGACCTGTACATGCTCCAGGGCACCTACACCCCCCGGGCGAAGACCAGCGACCTGTTCACCGCCGGCCTCGAATTCGCCGGCGAGGTCGACGCGATCGGCCCCGACGTCCCGTACCCGGCCGTGGGCGACCGGGTCATGGGTGTCACGCTCGGCGCCTTCGCCCCGTACGCGCTGGCCGACCACCGCCATGTGATCGCGGTGCCGCCGTCCCTGTCCTGGACGGACGCGGCGGCCCTGCCCGTGGCCCTGGCGACCGAGCACGACGCCCTCACCCAGGGCGGGTTCGGTCTCAAGGACAGCGTGCTCGTCGTGGGCGCCACCTCGTCCGTCGGCCTCATCGCCGTACAACTGGCCAAGGCTCTCGGCGCGTCCAGGGTCATCGCGACCACCACCTCGGACGGCAAGGCCGGGACACTGAGGGCGATCGGCGCGGACGTGGTCGTCAACACGGCGTCGGAGAACCTCGCCGAGGCCGTGGCAGCCGCCAACGACGGTGCGGGAGCCGACCTCACCCTCGATCACGTGGGCGGGCGCCTCTTCGCGGACACCTTCCTGGCCACGCGGATCGGCGGCACCGTCGTCAACGTCGGCCGGCTCGCCGGTGCCGAGTCGACCATCGACCTCAACCAGCTGTCGTTCCGCCGCCTGCACGTCATCGGTACGACGTTCAGCGTGCGCACCCCCGACGAACTGGCCGACGTCTGCACCGCCCTCATGACCGACGTCGTTCCCGCCGTGGCGGAGGGCCGGATCCGCGCCGTCGTCGACAGCGTTTTCGCCTTCGACGACGCCAGGGCGGCGGCCGACCGCATGCGTTCCGACAAGGCCGTCGGAAAGATCGTTCTGGAACTGCCGGAGTCCTGATCCGACCCGGGGGTTCCCTCCCCCGGCCCTCCCAGAGAGAAGTGAGCCGCAGCATGAGCCGTGTTTTCGGGCAGATCGCGCAGATCGGATACGTCGTCCGTGACCTGCACTCCGCCATGGAGTTCTGGGTGGCCCAGGGCGTGGGCCCCTGGTTCTACCAGGACCCGGTGCAGACGGACTGGTTCAGGTACCGGGGTGTGGAGTCCGGCATGAGGATGGCCGCCGCGCTCGCCAACTCCGGTGACGTCCAGATCGAGTTGATCCAGCCGCTCGACGACGAACCGTCCCTCTACAAGGACTTCCTGGACGCCGGGCACGAAGGCGCCCAGCACGTCGCCTACTGGACCACGGACTACCAGGAGCTCTACGACCGGGCCCTGTCCCTCGGCTACACCGTCGCCCAGGAGGGCGCGATCCAGGGCGGCCGATTCGCCTACCTGGACACCGAGACGCACCCGGGCACGGTCATCGAGATCTCCGACATCGGCGGCACCAAGGGCGAACTCTTCGCCGCGCTGCGGGAGATGGCAGCCCAGTGGGACGGCACCAACCCCATCAACAAGGTCGGCTGACCCGACCCTGCGAAGGACGAACCATGGACTACCCCGACCTGACCGCCCTGCCCGCCGAGTTGCAGAAGCTCGCGGCCGAGCGGTCCGCCGTCAACGTCTACCGGATGGCGTTCCACTCGCCCGCCCTGGCCCCCGCCTTCCTTCAGATGGCCGACGCGATCTTCCAGAGCGCCCTTCCGCACCCCCTGCGCGAACTCGCCATCCTCCGGGTCGGACACACCTACCGGGCGCCGTACGAGATCCACCACCACGAGAACATCGGCCGTCTCCTCGGCCTCGACGAGGCCGGCATCGCCGCCGCGAGGTCCGGCTCCGCCGAGGACCTGACGGCGGAGCAGGTCGCGGTCCTCTCCCTCACCGACCGGCTGCTCGCCCGGCACACCCTCACCGAGGCCGACCGCGCCGAGGCACTGGGGTTCCTCACCGTGGGCCAGCTCACCGACCTGGTCCTCACGGTCGGCTTCTACCAGCTGGTCTGCAACTTCCTCAACACGTTCGACGTGACGACCGAGGGCGAGAAGGCCCCCTACTGACGCCCTGCACCGAGTCCCGGGAGGACCCATGAAGCTCGCCTGGCAGGACTCCGACGTCCTCGACATGCCCACCCTCGGCACCCGTGTCCCCGCCTTCGACGGCCTGCACGAAGTCCCCGGCGGATACGGCGCCAAGCTCGCCTGGGCCCGCAGCCAGGCCGCGGTGTTCCGGTCCGAGTTCGCCGCGACCGGCACCCCGGACACCATCGCCACCTGCGACCTGATCACGCTCCCCTACCCCACCAGGTTCGGCCTGTTCCGGGCCAGTCGGGCGATCGCGCCGTTCGTCAGCATCACCAACCGCATGCTCGTCGTGCGGTGGACGGAGAGCGACGGACGCAAGCGGGTGCTGCTGTTCGAACCCAGCGACCACGAACTCGGCCAGAACACGCCGTACTTCGCCGCTCTGCTCCGCCGCACCCCCAAGCCGTTGCAGTCGCTGCTCACCACCGAACACGGCGCGGTCCTGAGTCACTTGGACCAGCTCGGGATCAGTCCGGCGGACGTCGACTACCTGCTCTTCGACCACCTGCACACCCAGGACCTGCGCCGCTGGGTGGGCACGACAAGGCCGCAGTCCGACCTGGGCGGCGCCACCGTCGTCCCCGCCTTCCCCAACGCCAAGGTCATCGTGCAGCGTCACGAGTTGCTCGCCATGTCCCAGCTGCACCCGCTCCAGCAGCCCTGGTACCAGCCGGGGACCTACCAGGACGTACGGCCGGACGCCTTCCTCGCCATCGACGGCTCGCTGATCCTCGGGCCGGGCGTGGCCGTGGTGGAGACCCCGGGGCACGTCCTCGGGAACCAGACCCTGGTCCTCAACACCTCCACCGGCATCTGGGCGTCCAGCGAGAACGTCATCGCCGCCGAGTGCCTCACCCCCGAGCACTCCCGCATGCCGGGCATCGCCCGCTGGTCCCGCACCTGGGGCCAGGAGGTGGTCCTCAACGCCAACACCATCGAGACCACGGCCGAGCAGTACAACTCGCTGATCATCGAGAAGACCCTGGTCGACCGCGCCCAGGCCGACCCCCGCTTCCTCCAGTTCTTCCCCTCCAGCGAACTGACCGCCTCCTGGGCCAACCCGGGAACCACCCCCACCTTCACGCACAAGGCGATCACTCACGCCAGTACGAGCCGCTGACAGGCCGGCGGCGAGGCTCACAGGGTGGCCGCCGGCCCATCACCGTCAGGAGACAGAAATGAAGATCGCCGTCCTGGGCGCCACCGGAAACATCGGCTCCCGCTTCCTCGACCAGGCCCTTTCCGCCGGCCACGAAGTCGTCGCCTACGTCCGCCGCGCCGATGCCCTCGCCCCACGGGCCGGGCTGACGGTCGTCCAGGGATCGCTGGACGACGAAGCCGCCCTGTCGAAGGCCTTCGTCGGAGCGGATGCCGTGGTCTCGTGCCTCGGCGTGCCCCTGCGCGCGAAGAAGCCGATCGACCTGATGCAGCGCACCCTGCCGGTCATCACCCGCGCGACCCGCAACGCCGGCATCCAGCGGTTCGTGCTGGTCTCCGCGTTCGGTGTCGGCGACACGGCGCGGAAGGGGTCGTTCCTGGCCCGGCTCGTCTACCGCACCGTCGTCGCCCCCATCTTCAAGGACAAGGAAATCGCCGAGGAGATCCTCCCCTCGACCGGCCTGAACTGGACGACCGTCTACCCGGTCAACCTCAAGGACGCCCCGGCGGCCCCTTCGGCCGCCGTCAAGCGCCTCGACCAGGTCGCCAAGGTCCCCGGCCTGCCCACGCTGCCGTTCGCGAACGTGGCGACCGCGCTGGTCGACATCGTGACGACCAACGATCCTTCCGAGCAGCGGCTGCTCGTCACGACCGCGAGCGGGTGGCAGCCGCTGCACGGCGGTTGAGGAGAGGGCGTGACCGTCGGGACGCGGGCGAACGGCCGGCGGTCAGGGGTCAGTGATGTCGAGGGTGACCTTCGACAGAGGACGGCTCACGCACGTCAGCACGTACCCGTCGGACTTCTGCTGTGGGGTGAGGCAGTTGGGCTCGTCCTGGGTGACCTCGCCGCCGCGGAGCCGCACCACGCACTCGCCGCAGGTGCCGACCGTGCAGGAGTACGGCAGCGGGAGCCCGGCGGCGAGTCCCGCGTCGAGCAGGGTCCGTCCGGGTTCGACCACCGCCGTGCCGACGGGGTGCCCGTCCTCCTCGACGGCCATCTCCTGCGGCGCGGTCACGGGGGTACCGGTGTCCGCGCCGCTGGTGTAGCGCTCGTGGTGCACCTGTTCGTCCGGGACGTCGAGTCCGGCGAGGGCGGTGCGGACGGCGTCGGTCAGCGGGTCGGGGCCGCAGACGTAGTAGTGGGCGTCCGGGGCCGCGGACAGGCCGGTGACCCAGCGGCGTACACCGTCCGCGTCGAGGCGTCCGTCCCGGCGGGTCAGGACGTGGGTGACCGACAGCCGCCCGTGGTGGTCCTCGGCCAGGCGGGTCAGCTCGCCGCCGAAGATGATCTCGGCCTCGCTGCGGCTGCTGTAGAGCAGTGCGATCCGGTCGCGGTCCGACGGGACGGCGAGCCGGGTGCGGATCATGCTCATCAGGGGGGTCACCCCGCTGCCCGCCGCGACCAGCACGAGCTCGTCCGGGGGTTGCGGTCCGGCGTGGAAGGACCCCGACGGGCCGCGCACCGCGAGGCGGTCCCCGGCGCGCAGGGCGCGGTGTGCGTGCGTGGAGAACCGGCCGCCCTCGACATGCTTGACGGTGACCTCCAAGCGGGGGCCGCCGGGCACGGAGGAGGCGGAGTAGGCCCGGCGCACGGAACGGCCGTCGATGTCGGCGACGAGGGTGAAGAACTGGCCGGGCCGGAAGTCGAACGCCCCCTGTCCTGCGTCGGCGTCTTCCAGTACGAGCGTCACGGCGCTCGGTGTCTCCCGGCGCACCTCGGCGATGCGCACCTGGCGCAGACCGTGGTGCTCCATGCCGGCGACGGGGGCAGGGCGTCGGCCCCGGCGCGCGCGCCGACCCCGGCCGGGATCGCCCGCGCCGGCACCGGGCTCGATGTCCTCGTAGCCCTCCTTGCCGAGTCCGGACCGGTAGGCGCGGTTCATCGCCAGCCGGAGCAGCCGGGTCACCCCCGGGATCGCGCCGACCGCCCGCACCAGGAAAGCGGTCGAACCACCCCCGGATTCCGCCGAGTTGGCGGCGAGGTGCGCGCCTCCGAGCGCCAGGAGGTCCGGCACGGTGGCGCGGTCGAGGTGGGCGCCGGGGGTCCAGAGCCGGGCGCGGGCCACGGCCTCGTTGCCGGTCACCTCGGCGTGCTCGACGTCGACGAGCAGCGCCAGCTGCGGGGGCATCCCGCGCAGTGCCATGGTCTCCAGCAGCGCGGGATCGTCGGTGATCGTGCCCCTGCCCCGGACGTGCAGCACACCGGCGCGCCCCGGCACCAGCGCGGCGAACGAGAGCCGGTCGTCCCGCAGCAGGTTGTGGAGCGTGTCGGCGCGTTTGTTGCCCTGGCGGTCGGGGACGACGAGCGTGCGGCCGTCCAGGATCCGCGCCGCCGCCTGCCGGTCCCCGCGCGGACTCGTGTCGCTCCCGCCGGACGCGTCCCACGTGGACAGCGCGAGGAACGGCGCCGCCGCCAGGAACTCGGCGACGCCGGGCCGCCCCAGCGGGCCGTCCGCAGTCGTGGTCCCGGCCACCGTCCCCGCCAGGGCGGGCGACTGCCACAGCCGGGACCGGAGAACGGCCTGCGCGCAATGGACGTACGCTTCCTGGATCTCGACCGTCGTGCGCGTGCCCTTGTTCGTCGCCACCGTGCCGTTGACGCGCAGGATCTCGCCGATGCCCGGCAGCAGGAAGAAGAACGAGACCGGGCCGTGCGGGGCGCCGGGCCCGTGCCAGGAGAACGAGATCCGCGTGGGCGAGTGGACCCGCGCGAACCCGGGTGTGCCGCCGACGAAGGTCGTCCTGCTGGTGCCGTCGGCGTTCCGGTACCCGAAGGCCGCGATCGGGCACCGGGCGAGGACGGTACGGCAGCCTTCGTCGAGGGCGCTGATCTGCTTGCGCATGATCATGGGCGCGGGGCGGCCGATGGCCGTCTCGATCTCGTCCGCGGCGGTCAGCCGACGCGGGATGCTCGCTCGGTCCGCTTCCTGCACAGGGGTCCCCTCCAGTCGGCGAACGCGGTGATCGCCCTTGATTCCGCCACCATGCATGACCCTGCATGACCTTCCATGACCTTGTTTCCGCAGGTCATGGCAGTATTGTGAGCAATAACTCAACTCCTTGGCTACTCGCATTTCATGCGTCGGGAAGGACTCCGGATGCCGTCGGCCGACCGCCACCTTCAACCACGTCGCAGGCCCCGCCAGGTGCGTGCCGAGCTCACCCGGGAGCGGATCCTCACCGCCGCTGCTCACGTTTTCGCCGAGTACGGCTACGCCGCAGGCACCACCAACCGCATCGCCGAACAGGCCCGTATCTCCATCGGCTCGCTGTACCAGTACTTTCCGAACAAGGACGCGATCCTGGCCGAGCTGATGGTGCGGCACATCGACCGCGGTACCTGGACCCAGGCGGACCGGCTCGACCTGTCCCCCGGGAGCCTGGAGACCACGGTTCGGGCCCTGGTCCGGGACGCGATCGACAACCACCGTGACGATCCCCAGTTGTTGCGGATCATGATCGAGGAGGCGCGGCTCTCCCAGGATCTGCTCGACACGATCGAGCGGCACGGGCGGGCGCGCGTCGCCCAGGTACGCGACCTCCTCGCCCGGCACCCGGACGTCCGCGTAGGCGATCTCGGCACCGCCGCCGAACTCATCGTGTTCACCGTGGAGACGAACACGCACAAGCTCATGGCCGATCCGCGGACCATCCCGGTCGAGACCTTCGAGAACGAGCTCGTCGACATGGTCACGCGCTATCTGCGCGGCGGTGGGTAGCTGCTCGCACCGGTCACACGCCGTTTCGACGCCAGGTACCACGGCTTTTCAACGCCAGGTCACACGGGCGCGGTCCGCTCCGGGAGGTCCTGCTCGGTCCAGATGCACTTGCCGTCCTGGAGGTAGCGGGCGCCCCAGCGGCGGGAGAGGGCGGCGACGAGTTGCAGGCCGCGTCCGCCTTCGTCGGTGTGGGTGGGGTGGCGGATGCGGGGAGTGGTGAGGCTGCCGTCGTAGACCTCGCAGGTCAGGGCGCGGCTGCGCAGCAGGCGCAGATGGACCGGGCCCGTGGCGTGGCGCACGACGTTGCCGACCAGTTCGCTCACCAGCAGCTCGGTGGTGAGCACCAGGTCGTCGAGGTCCCAGTTGCGGAGCTGCTTGCGGATGTGGTCCCGTGCCTGCCCGGCGGCCCGGGGATCCACCGGAAGGTTCCAGGAGATGACGTCTCGGGGGGCGGTGCACCGGACACGGACGATGAGCAGCCCCGCGTCGTCGTTCATCTGCTCCCGATCGGGCAGCAGTGCCGAGACGACCCGGTCGCACAGGTGCTCCAGGTGCCGGATGTCGTCGTCCTCCCCGGCGGCCGTGGGGTGTGGGGCGTGGGCCGCGGTCGCGGCCTCGGCGAGGATCCGCCTGAGCTGCGCCATTCCCTGGTCCACGTCCCGGGTGGCGGATTCGACGAGTCCGTCGGTGCACAGCGCGAGCATGCTCCCGTCCGAGAGGCGCAGCCGGTGGAGCCCGAAGGGGGGCTTGGCGGCACCCAGCGGCGGGTCGGGGGTCGCGTCGGCGGTGTGGACGGTGCCGTCGGGGCGGACGACGATCGGTGGCGGGTGACCGGCCAGGGAGTACGAGAAGGTGGCGGCGACCGGGTCGAAGACGGCGTACAGGCACGTGGCGTAGGTGTCCTCGCTGACCTCGCTGACCAGGTCGTTCAGACGGCTGAACAGTTCGTCGGGCGGGATGTCCAGATCGGCCAGCGTGCGCACCGCGGTGCGCAGCCGTCCCATCGTGGCCGCCTCCGTGATGCCGTGGCCCATCACGTCGCCGATCACCAGGGCGACCCGGTCGGCCGGCAACGGAATCACGTCGTACCAGTCGCCCCCCACCTCCTCGCCCCGGCCCGCCGGCAGATAGCGGGCGACGGCGCAGACGGCGGGCAGGCAGGGCAGGGCCTTGGGGAGCAGGCCGCGCTGCAGCTGCTGGGCGCGGGCGTGCTCCATGTCGTACAGGCGGGCCCGCTCCAGTGCCTGGCCGACCAGGCCGCTCAGGGCCATCAGCCAGATGCGCGCGCCTTCGTCGAAGGAACGCGGCCGGCTGAAGGACACGACGCACAGGCCGATGACGCGTCCGGAGGCGAGCAGGGGGAGGAACGCCCAGGCCTCCTTGGGGGACAGCTCGTTCACCGCCCGCAGCGCCGGGTAGCGCCGGTAGATCTCGGCGCGCGACTCGATGAACCGCGGCGTGCGCGTGCTCACCACGTCGTGGACGGTCTCATTGGCTTCGAGTGGAATTCCTTCGACCACGCGCAGGAACTCCGGTGGGTAACCGGCGGAACCGACCACGTGCAGCCGGCCGGCTTCGAGCACTTCGAGGACCAGTCCGTCGGCTCCGAACGGGGCCTGGATGTAGTCCGCGACGGCACGGGCGACGTCCTGGGTGGTGATCGCCTCGGCGAGCGCGACCGTCAACTCGCTCATCTGGGCGGAACGGGCCGCCGCGGAGACAGAGCCCGGACCGGGTGGCGTGCCCGGCGGGCCCATGAGGCCCGTGCCGACCCACTGCGCCACCGTGCGCAGAAAGGACCGGCGCACCTCGCCCGGTTCGCCCGGTCCGGCCACGAGCCCCGACAGCACGCCGATCGGCCCGTCGGTACCGCCCAGAGGCATCGCCACGGTGCCGGCCGCACCGACTCCGAGGCGGTCTCCGCTCACCCATGTGTAGGCGCCGCGCCGTAGAGCGAGGACCGGCGCCTCCTTCTCGTCCCCGCCCAGTTCCGCCCACGGCTGCATGTCACCCGAGGCGGGTCCGTCGGCGGCGACGAGAACCAGCCTGTGGGCGCCGGGATCGAGCCGGTACACGGCCGCGCCGAGTCCCCCCAGGCATGTCGTCACCTGCTGGAGCGCCACCGACAGCGTCTCCGCGTCTCGCGGCTGCACAGCCGAGACCGCCGCCAGACAGGGCCACGACGGCTGCGGCCTCTCCGCATGGCTCCCGAGGCCGCCGGGCTTCCCAGCTGCCACTGTCTCGCCTCCTGCCCGTCCGCAGGAACACTCTGCTCAAGTGGTTACAAATAAGCAAAATAACCCATACCGCACCGCCACGTGAACACCTGCCACCCGGTCACCGCTGCGCCGCTCGCCCGGTCCCCGCCCGCTCCGCACCGCCGGGGACCGGGTTGTCCTTGTACCAGCGGGCGAGGAAGTCGAGGAACACGGTGACCTTGCGCGGGGCGGGCTGCCCGGGGCCGTAGACGGCGTAGAGGGGCCGGTCGGGGACCGTGCGGCCGGGAAGCAGTGCCCGCAGCCTGCCGGAGAGCAGGTCGTCGTGGACCGACCGCTCCGGAAGCAGGGCGACGCCCCGGCCGTGCACGGCGGCCTTCTGCAGGGCGAGGTAGGAGTTGGACGCGTAGGCGACGTTGCGGATCTTGTGCAGGGTCGAGGCGGACCCGTACCCGAAGCGCCAGACGGGCTCGTTGACGTGCACGAGGCAGTCGTGGGCCGGCAGGTCGTCCGGGTGGGTGAGCGCCCCGTGCCTGCCGATGTACTCATGCGACGCGCAGAGCACGAAGGGCAACGACGTGATCTTCCTGAGGTGGACGCTGGAGTCCCGCAGGTCCCGGGTGTGCAGGGCGATGTCGAAGCCGCTGTCCAGGAATTCGTAGGTACGGTCGGACAGGCCGCCCAGCTCGAACCGCACCGAGATCCTGGGATGGGCGACGGAGAAGGCGGCGATCGCGTCGCCGAGGTCGAGGCAGCCGATCCACTTCGGCGAGACGATGCCGAGGCTCCCCTCGGCGCGGTCGTGGACGCACGCGATGCTGGCGTCCTCGGCCTCGATCTCCTTGAGGATGCGGGTGGCGAACTCGGCGTACCGCACGCCGGCTTCGGTGAGGCTGACCGAGCGGGCCGTCCGGTTGACGAGCCGGACGCCGACCTGCCGCTCCAGCTCCGCCACATGGCGGGAGACCAGCGATCCCGAGGAGCTGAGGGACCTGGCCGCCTGACTGAAGCTGCCCACCTGCGCGACGGTCACGAAACTCTTCATCAGGAGCATGCGGTCCACGGCGTCACCCCGCCGACACGTCGGTGCGCCGGCGGTCCGGCTTGAAGGGCAGTGCCGCCACCGTCGCCCTGATCTCGCGCTGCGCGGTCCCGGGCCTGCCCCACACCACGACGACCTCGGTCCCGGGGGTCGCGCGGCTCTCGTCGATCACACAGAGCGAGATGGTCGACCGGAGGTTCACGCTGACGGTCCGCCCCGTCGAGACGCCCACCGGGCGTCCGTCCGCGAGCACCTGGTCGAAGACGGGGCCGCGCCCGCGCGGAAGCTCCATGGGGTCGGGCAGGTCGCCCTCCCCCAGAGCGGCGGTGAGGACGCCGACGACGTCCGCCGTGTTCCAGCGCAGCCCCACCAGCGTCCGCCGGGGTCCGTAGGCTGCCGCGTCCGCCGCCAGGGCGTCCCGCCCGAGGAAGTCCCGGCCGGGCAGCCCCTTGCGGAACCCCCAGCCGAGCTCGGCCGGCTTGCGGAAGTAGTCCGTGATGCCGTTGGCCGGTACGTAGCTGCCGCCGGGCCTGCCGGTCCTGAACTGGGTGGGCGCACCCGGGGTGAGGATCGAGGCGGGGAGGTAGTCGAGGCCGTTCGTCGCGATACCGGCCTCGATGTGCTGCACCGGCTGGGACCGCAGGCCGAGCTGGCTGATCCCGAGCGGGCGGCCGGCCTCGACGGTCGCCGACCAGATCTCGCCGGCCTGTTCGGCGGGACCGTGGATCTCGTAGCCGAGCTCGCCCGAGATCCCCGTGCGCAGGATTCGCACCGGCACTCCGGCAAGCCGCGACGCGCGGCTCCGGCTGAAGCCGATGTCCCGGAGGCTCTCGCCGGTCAGCTCCTCCAGCACCGCCAGCGACACCGGCCCCTGGACGCCGAAGATGAACCGCTCGGGGCTGACGTCCAGGGCCTCGGCGTCCCAGTCGCCCCGGCCGAGCTGCCAGATCAGCCAGTCCCCGCTGCCGGCCGTGTACAGGAACTCCTCCTCGGCCAGGCGGCACAGGACGCCTTCGGAGGCCACCCGGCCGTGTTCGTCGAGCTGGACATGGTGCTTGATCTGCCCGTACTCGAAGCGGGTCAGGTCGCGCATGCCCAGCCAGGAGAGGAAGTCCCGGGCTCCCCGTCCCCTGACGAGCACCTTGTGCAGGCTGGACCAGTCCCCGAGGTAGCAGGCGCTCACGTGCGCGGCGCTCTCCTCGGTCCAGTCCGTGTACTCCAGGGGCAGGAGGGTCTGCGCGAACTCGCCGAAGCCGCCCCGGGTGTTGCCCGCGTCCTGGGCCGCCGCGGCGGGACTGAAATAGGCAGGCCGCTCGGCGATGAAGGGGGCGCCCTTCGACCGCCGGACCGCGTCGTACGTGGTGCGCTGGATGTCGGCTGTACCCATGACACTCTCCTGCTCGCGGGCGCTGGTGACTCTCGCCGCCCGGGCCCGGCCGTACCGGCCGCGGCGCGGGTCGCGCGCGTGACCTCTTCGTTCGTCCATGACGAAGAAGCCACCGGATGCGTTACTAGAACGATTAAGCGCGACGGTAGCAGACGATCCCACCGACGGCGAAGAACCCGTCGGAGGCCAGTTTTTCCGAGCAGTGGTCAGAGCAGCGGGGCGGGCGGTACGGGGTCAGGCCGACTCGCGCACCACGATCCGGCCCGGCACCGGGGAAAGCCCTGCGGTGTCGAGGCCGAGGGCCGCTCGCGCCGCGATCCGCCCGAGGACCTCGGCATCGATGCGGACGGTCGTGAGCGCGGGAGTGGACAGGGAGCCGTACTCCGTCTCGTCGAAGCCGATCACGGCCACGTCGTCGGGCACCCGCCGTCCGAGGTCGCGCAGGGCCGTGAGGCCGCGCAGCGCGATGTCGTCGTCGAACGCGGCGAGAGCGGTCACCTCCGGGTGCGCCGCGAGCGCCGCCGCCACTGCGGCCTCGCCGGCCTCCCGCGGCTGCGGTACGACGAGACGCTCCAGGGGCGGAAGCCCCAGCCGCCGGGCCGCCTCCCGGGCGAATCCGAGGCGTGCCCCGGTCAGCGGGAAGTCGTGGTCGGGCATGGCCATGGCGATGTGGCGGTGTCCGCGTTCGGCGAGGTAGCCGATCTGCAGGCCGGCGTTGAAGGCGAATCCGCGCTCCCAGTCCTCGTCGGCGGGCCGGTCGCCCCGCATGTACGCCTCACCGAGCCGGAGGACCGCCCGCGGGGCGATGGTGTCGAGGATCTTCTTCAGGTTCTCCGGCGCCGCACGCCCGTGCCGGACGAGAAGCACGTGGTCGTGTGCGGCCAGTTCCTCGTCGAGGCCCAGGATGTAGCTCCGGGAGAAGTTGCCCTCCAGGCCGTGGTCGACGCTGAGCACGACGATGCGCGAGGCCCCCTCACGCAGTGCCCGGGCGATCCCGTGCGGGACGTACCCGAGGTCGCGGGCGGCTGCCAGGACGCGTTCGCGGGTGGCGGCGGAGATGGTCTGCCGTGGGTCGTCGTTGAGCACGAAGCTCACGGTCGCCCGCGACACCCCGGACGCCACGGCCACATCGGTCAACGTCACCCGGCCAGAACGGGCCATGTCGGACGGACTCCCTCTCCCGCGAGCGCATCGGCTGCCCACCGTGCATCGGCTGTCCGTCAACCTTACGGGACTGGATCGTTTCAGCCGCGGGCGCTGCGCCCTGCCGGGCGGTCCCGTCAGCCCTGCGAGGGGAGGAAGGAGGACGCCGGCCCCTCCCCTCGTGTCGCGGACGGGTGCCCGCAACGGGCCCGGGCGGGCAACTCGCCACGTCTGAAGTAGTCCTCGGTGTCGTGCAGATAGATGTACTCCCGGTGGGCGACGACTCCGGCGACCGGCTCGCCGAGGAGGCGGGCGACGACGTAGGCGGCGGCCATCCCGGTGACGTCCCTGACCGTTCCCATCGGCAGCAGCGAGCGGGTCTCGGCGATGGCCTCGTGTTCACCGGCCCTGATGAGGACACGGACGTGGGGAGCCACCCCGTGGGCGGCGATGGCGACGGCGATGTTGTCGAGGTCGTCGGAACCGACCGCGGCGAGTGCGCGGGCATGCCGCAGGCGCAGCCGGTCCAGTACATGGCGGTCACCGCCGTTCCCGGTCATGACGGGAACCCCCAGGCTGCGCGCCAGCCGCGCGGCGGAGGCTTGTGGGTCCCGCTCGACCCCGACGACGGGGACGCCCAGGCGCCGCAGCTCGACGCAGAGGCGCATGCCCACCTGGCCCATGCCGACCACGATGACGTGTCCGGTGCGCGGCAGGGTGCGCGGCCCGATGAGCCCGATCAGCCGGGGACCGAGCATCCGCTCGACGACTCCGGCCGTGAACAGCGCGGTGAAGGCGATGGTGGCGAGCATGGCGAGGGCCGAGAGCACCTGGTACTCCCGGGCCTGCGAAGGCGCCACGGCGGGACCGACACCCGAGACCACCCGCGCCGCGTCGAAGAACGCCTCCGCCGCGGGGTGGCCGTGCCCGGCGAGCCATGCCCAGTCGGCGGCCAGGACCGTCAGCATGGCCAGCATCCCGAGGACCAGCAGGCGGGTGCCTGCGTCGTGCGGTCGCAACTGGCTCAGCGCCCTGCTCGCGCGGTTGCGCCATCGCGCCTGCGACCGCTCCTGCCAGTCCTCGACGTACAGGACGCCCTTGTCCTGACGTACCGCCCGGACCTGCCCGTCGTGCCGTCGGATCGCGACGATCTCCGGGTCGAGGGACGGGCCGGCCAGCGCGGGCGCCACCAGGTCCGCCGGCGACGTGATGTCGCACTGCGGCAGCAGGCGGCGCAGTTCGTCGGCCACGGTGCGGTCGAAGACCGTGGCGACCAGGGGGGTCGCGGATGAGAGGTGCGCGATGGCGAGGGCGTAGCGCAGCGCCGCCACGTCGTCGTGCAGGAGGACGGCCACGCCCCGCGGGCGACCGCTCAGCGCGGTGCGGAGGTCCTCGTCTCCGGGCCGGGCGAGATGGTCGACCGTCCGGTGGCCGGCGCGCAGCGTGGCACACACGCGGCTTGCCACATGCGTTTCACCGATCACGATGTAGTGGTCGGCACCGGGGACTGGCGAGTGCGTGGTCACGTTCCGGGCTTCCTGCGTAAGAGGGCTTGAGCGGGCCTCGCCACGCCGGGCCTGAGCCACGTCGGCCGTGAGCCGCGTCGGTGTGCCGACGGGGTGTCCGACGGCGGTGTGCCGACGGGGGTGTCCGACGGCGGTGTCCGCGCGTCGTCGACGTGCCGGGCTGTCGCCGAGGGCGAGGTTGTTCGGTCACTCTTGCGGTGGGGAGATGGTAAGGGTGCTGGACGTGCGACGGACGAAAGCTGAGTTTGCGCGCGGCTGGGCGGGATTCACCTTCCGACGGGCAGGTGGAGCAGGTCCTCGCCCAGGACCATCCGGCCGGTGAAGCCGCCTCGGCGTGCGCTGTCCTTGAGGAGCCTGCGCCAGGTCGTGTCGGGGACCACCGCCGGGTCGCCGGGGCCGAGATGGGTGGCGACCAGCGTGCGCACGTCGGCCTGCGCCGCGATCCGCCCGAGGCCGGCGACGTCCGTGTGGGTGGCCAGGATGTGGTCGATCAGGGCCTGGGGCAGCCCAAGGCCCGCCAGTCCGGCCGGGTAGACCGCCTCATGGACCAGGACGTCCGCGTGCCGGGCGAGTCGGACCACGTTCGTGGTCGGTGCCGTGTCTCCCGAGAAGACGACGCTGCCGTGTTCGGTGTCGAACCGGTAGGCGTACGCCGGGAACACCGCACCGTGCGGGACCAGCACCGCGGTGACCTTGACGTCGTCGTCCTCCATGACGGTGAAGGGGGCCATGTCCGGTGCGGTGTCCGTGGTCGACGCGCCGGTGCCCGCCGGCGGCAGCACGTCGTGGACGCGCAGCAGCGTCATGGGGTCGATGCCCGCGTGCTCGCTCATGAAGAAGGTGGGGGACGCGGCGTACGCCCGCGCCGCCAGCTCCGTCATCTCCACGGTGCCCGGAACCTGGCCGGGGGCGGTGGCCACGGTCGAGTCGACGCCCGCCGGGCCGGGCCCGTGGACGGTGATCGGGGCGGCGAAGCCCACGCCGCCCGCGGCGCCGGCGGCGAGCAGGGGGAAGGCGAAGTAGTCCACGACGTGGTCGGCGTGCAGGTGGGTCAGGAAGATGCCGGTGAGCGACGGCATCGACAGGCCCGCGCGCAGGTACTGGCCGACGGCTCCGCGTCCGCAGTCGACCACGTAGGTCCTGCCGTTGACGACCAGGGCGGAGGAGATGCCGTACCGCGTGCCCAGCGGCGCCGGGCCGGCGTTGGTGCCCAGCAGGGTCAGGGAGAGCGGCGCGCCGGGCCGGGACGCGGATCGTGCCGTGGCCGCGACCGCGGTCCGGGTACCGCTCCACTCCCCTGCGGTCGCCGCCGCGGTGGCGGCGAGTCCGGCGAGCATCGTCCTGCGGGTGGCCGACTGCTGCGGCACAGGGCCTGCTTCGGCTGCGTCACGGCTCTCGGGTGACATGGAATCCGTGGCCTGGCACATACGCGGGACCTTTCCTCGGCTCACCGGAGCAGGCGTGGGCGCGGAGGGCGCGCACGGCTGCGTCGACGCGACGGGAGGGATCCGTGATCTCTCCCGTCGCTGTGCCACGGTGTCCAGGGGCCGTCGGTCTGTCCACAGCACGGTACGAAACGGTCCTTCCGGCAGCGCAACATTAGGTACCGCGTTTGCCGCTTGCGCCTCCGAGCCGGCACGCCGGGGGCGGGCCGGGCCGCACCGTGGGAAGGCGGTCCTGAGCCGTCCCATAACATCCAGGACATGGCAAGCGAGCGGAGAATGACCGCGACGGACCGGCGGCGACTGATCGTGCGGGCAGCCGGCGAGCTGTTCATCGTGCGTGGCTACAGCGGTGTCTCCATGGACGATGTACTGGCGGTGGTGGGCGGGTCGAAGGGAACGCTCTACCGGTACTTCTCCGACAAGAGCGCGCTCTTCCGCGCCGCCGTGGAGTCGCTCTGTGACGAGTGGTCGGATCCCCTGCACGCCTTCTCACCGAGCGGCAGGAGCCTTTCCGACACCTTGGTGGCCCTCGGCGAGCACTTCGCCTCGATCGTCCTGACCCCGCAGGCCATCGCCCTGCACCGGCTGGTGACCGCCGAGGCGGGGCGCATCCCGGGGATCGGGGACGCGTTCTTCGAGCACGGGCCCGCCGCGGGGTACGGGGTGCTCGGGCGCAGCCTGCGGCAGGCGTGCGACGACGGTCTGATCGAGGTCGAGGATCCGCTCCGCGCGGCGGCGCAGCTGTACCAGGCCATGCTGGGCGACGCCCAGATGCGGCTGCTCACCGATGCTCCGTACAAGCTGACGGAGGCGGAGGTGCGCGCGTCCGTCGTCGCGGCGGTGCGGGTCTTCCTCCGCGGGGTGTCCGTCCCAGGGGCCGACGTCCGGGGCTGATGTCCTGGGCCGACGCCAGGGGCTGGTGTCGTCCGGCGGCCTGCCTCTTGTCCTCGGTTCGTACCGTACCGTACCGTACGGTCGCTGCCATCGTCGGCAGACGTCGGCGCGCGCTTCGGGCACCGCACGGAGGGATGACCCATGGGTACGACGACCATCAGGGCCGAGCATGTGGGAAGCCTGCTGCGTCCTGCCGAACTCGTGGCGGCCCGGGCCGGGTTCCGGCGGGGCGCGATGACGGCGGAACGCCTCCGTGAGCTGGAGGACGCTGCCGCGACCGCCGCGCTCAGGCTTCAGGAGGACGCCGGGATGCAGGTGTTCACCGACGGCGAGGTGCGGCGCGACGACTCCATGGCCTCGGTGGTGGAGATCGGCGCCCCGTTCTACCGGCGGACGCCGTTGTCGCTGGCCGAGGCGCGGTGGCTGGCCGGGAACGCCCGCGGACCGTACAAGATCACCATGGCGAGTCCCACCGTGGCGGCGGGCTTCTGGCGGCCGGGAGTGTCCAGCGCCGTCTACCCGCCCCCCGAGGACGCGGTCGCCGCGCCGGCCGGGATCTACCGGCAGGACATCGCCGACCTGCTCGGCGCCGGGGTCACCTGGCTCCAGCTCGACTCCCCGGCCTACTGGGCCACCGTCGGCCCCGAGGCCGCCCGGATGCGCCGGGTGCAGGATCTGGACGGCCGTCTCGGCCATGTCATCGACACCGACAACTCCCTGATCCGCGCGGCGCGTTCGCACCGGCCCGGGGTGACGGTCGCCATGCACTTCTGCCGCGGGAACGTGCGCAGTGCCGGGTCCGCCCTGGGCGGCTACGAGCACATCGCGGAACGCGTCTTCGGCGAGGTCGAGGTCGATCGTTTCCTGCTGGGGTACGACACCGAGCGCTCCGGTGGTTTCGAGTCGCTGCGGTTCGTTCCGCCCACCAAGACCGTGGTGTTGGGTCTGGTGTCGTCCAAGGTGGCGGAGCTGGAGTCGGTCGACGCGCTGCGCCGCCGTATCGACGAGGCGTCCCAGTACATTCCCCTGGAGCAGCTCGCTCTCAGCCCGGGGTGCGGGTTCGCCTCGGCGGGTCAGGGGAACCCGCTGACCGTCGAAGACCAGCGACGGAAACTGGAGTTGGTGGCCGAGACGGCTCGCCTGGTGTGGGGCTGACGGGCGTTCGAGGACCGTCGTGCGGCCCCGGTGACAGGGGGTCGGCCGGTGTCCGTGCCGGCTCGACGTGGGATGCGAGGGCCAGGAGCCTGGACGCCTTGAGTTCGGTCTCCTCCCACTCCCGGTCGGGATCCGACCCCCAGGTGATGCCCGCCCCGGTCCCGAAGAGGAGCCGGCCGTGTGCCCGGTCGATCCAGAACGTGCGGATGCCCACGGCGAGTTCGCCGGTGCCGCGGTCGGCGTCGACCCACCCGAGGCCACCGCAGTACGGGCCGCGCGGCGCTGTCTCCAGCGCCTCGATGATCCGCAGGGCGCTCGCCTTCGGCGCGCCGGTGACCGAGCCCGGCGGGAACGAGGCCGCCAGCAGGTCCGCCCAGCCGGCGCCGTCCCGCAGCTCGCCCCGGACGGTGGAGACCAGGTGCACGAGGCCCGGGTGCTTCTCTACGGCGCACAGTCCGGGGACGGTGACGCTGCCGGTCGCGCAGACCCGGCCGAGGTCGTTGCGGACCAGGTCGACGATCATCACGTTCTCGGCGTGGTCCTTCTCCAGGAGGTCCGCCTCGGTGCGTCCGGTGCCCTTGATGGGACCGGACTCGATCACCCTCCCCGTCCGCCGGAGGAACAGCTCGGGGGAGGCCGACGCCACCTCGATGCCGTGCTCCGGCAGCCTGATCATCCCGGCGTACGGCGCCCGGTGGCGCGAGGCCAGCAGGTCGGCCAGGGCTTCGATGTCCGCGCCGGAGGCCACAGGGGCGGACAGGACACGGCACAGATTGGCCTGGTACACCTCGCCGGCCGCGATGTGCTCACGGATGCGCCGAACCCCGGCGGTGTACGCGGCCCGGTCCAGGGACGTCGACCACTCGGCCCGTCCTGGCCCGTTCCACCGGGTGGCCGGGGCCGCGCGTCGCGGCAGCGGCCGTATGTCTCGGATGTCTCGGAAGCGGGCACAGGTCAGCCGGCCTTCAAAGCCGGCCACGACGGCCCACCTGCCCTGCGAGTCGAGTGCCGCCGGGTCGGAGGTGACGTCGAGGAGTCCGGTCATGACACGGCCACCGAACCGGGCCACGGGTGGGAGATCCTTCATGTCCGGCGCCTTCCTGTGCGCATGAGGGGGGACGGCTCGGTGGTCCCGCATGGTGCCCGGCGACGCGCGGGCGTGCGCCGACTACGCGGGAACGGCGTCAAGTCCGGCGCTCCATTCGGCGGCCTGGAGTGTGTTGACCAGGAGCATGGCTATGGTCATCGGGCCCACTCCCCCGGGAACCGGGGTGATGCGGCCGGCGATGCCGTCGAGTTCGGCGGCGCGCACATCGCCGGTCAGGCCGCCCGGCGTGCGGTGGATGCCGACGTCGACGACGGTCGCGCCGGGCTTGACGTGCTCCTGGCCGATCAGGCCGCGTACGCCGGTGGCGACCACGACGACGTCGGCCGGGCGGGTCACGGCGGCGAGGTCCGCGGTGAACTCGTGGGCGACGGTCACCGTCGCCCCGCGGCGCAGCAGCAACTGGCTGAGGGGACGGCCGACGAGTTCGCCCCAGCCGACCACGGCGACGCGGGCGCCCTTGAGTTCGACGCCCTCGGTGTCGAGGAGTTCGATGACACCGCTGGGCGTGCACGGGCGCAACCCGCGTTCTCCGCGGGCCAGTCGGCCGGCGCTGGCCGTGGTCAGGCCGTCGACGTCCTTGGTGACGGGGATGCGGTCGATCAGCGGCGGGGCGTCGAGCTGTGCGGGCAGGGGCAGTTGGAGGAGGATGCCGGAGACGTCCGGGTCGGCGGCCAGGTCGTCGAGGACCGCCGCGACCTCGTCCTGTGCGGCCTGGTGCGGTAGATGGCGGTGGATGTCGCGCATGCCGGCTTCGCGGATGGCGCGGCGTTTGGCGGCGACGTAGACGGCGCTGGCGGCGTCGTCGCCGACCAGGACGGTGGCGAGTCCGGGTACCGGTCCGGTGGCCGCGGTCGCGGCCACCCGCTCGGCGACCCGGGTCCGTATGGCGCGGGCGATCTCCGCGCCGTCGATGGTGTGTGTCATGGTGGCGAACCGCTTTCTGTCAGCGAACGATTCGCCCGGCGGAGAGGACTGCGTGCGGGGACCGCGGCCTGGTGCGGCCACGGTGTACGGCGCCGGAGGTCGGGGCGGCGGCGAGCACCGCGGCGGATCGTGCGGAAGTCCGCCGCGTCTGCCGCGTCCGCCGCCCCGACGGCCTGTTCCGGCGCACGACAAGACCACCTGTCCCTGTTCCGGGCGGGTTTCCCTGTCGGGGGGTACGAGTGAAACGGTGATTCAGGCGAAGACGATGGTGTGGTTGCCGTCGCGGATCACCCGGTCCTCGGCGTGCCACAGCACGGCGCGGGAGAGCACCGCACGTTCCACGTCGGCGCCGCGGCGGGTGAGGTCGGTGGCGGTGTGGGCGTGGGTGACGCGGACGACGTCCTGCTCGATGATCGGGCCCTCGTCGAGGTCCTCGGTGACGTAGTGCGCGGTGGCCCCGACCAGCTTCACGCCCCGCTGCTTGGCCTTGGCGTACGGCCCGGCGCCGATGAAGGCCGGCAGGAAGGAGTGGTGGATGTTGATGATCGGCACTGCGGCCTTCGCGATGAAGTCGCCGGACAGGATCTGCATGTAGCGGGCCAGGACGACGAAGTCGACGTTGTCCTTGAGGAGCCGCAGATGCTCGGCCTCGGCCGCCGACTTGTCGGCCCCCTGGCACGGGACGTGGAAGAAGGGGATCCCGAACGACCGTACCTCCTCGGCCAGATCGGGGTGGTTGGAGATCACCATGGGGATGCTGACCGGGAGTTGGCCCTGCCGGTGACGCCAGAGCAGATCGAGCAGGCAGTGGTCGGACTTGGAGGCGAAGATCGCGACGCGCTTGGGCGCCGACATGTCGCGCAGGGTGTAGCTCAGCCCGAACTCCTTCGCGAGGTGCTCGTCCAGGTCGGTGCGCAGCGCGGGCAGGACGGCCTGGAGGCCGGGGAGGGTGAAGACGGTGCGCTGGAAGAAGGCGCCGCCCTGCGGGTTGTCGGAGTACTGGTCGAGGGAGACGATGTTCGCGGCGTGCTTGCTGAGGACCGAGGTCACCGCCGCGACGATGCCGGTGGCGTCGGCACCCTGGACGATCAGCGACGCCTGGTGGTCCGCCTCCTTGCCCTTGTCGGCGTTGCCGGTGGGTGCGGCCTGCGTGATCGTCATGCGAGGGCGTCCTTCCTGAACTGGCCGATCCATTCGGAGGTGGCCCTGAGCCCGCCGAACGTATAGAAGTGGATCTTCATCGTGCCGTGCCGGTCCGGGTCGTAGCCGTCCGCGAGGGCGTGCAGGAACCGGTCGGGGCCCGCGGTGCCCATCAGGTTGGTGAGCGACAGGCCGTACTTCTTGGCGATGGAGGCGCTGGTCCCGACGCCGAACCGGGCCGCGTAGCCCATGAGTCGGCGTACCCCGGCCGGGCCGGGGACGCCGATGCGGATCGGCAGGTCCATGCCCTCGTCGCGGACGCGCTCGACCCAGGTGAGGACCGGATCGACGTCGAATCCGAACTGGGTGATGATGCTGCCGTCCAGTCCCTGGGCGGCTATGGCCGCGCTCTTGTCGCGGAGCGCCGACCACAGCTTCTCCCCGCTGATGGCGGGGTGGCCCTCCGGGTAGCCGCTGATACCGACGTGCCGTACGCCGTGTTCCCGGAGCAGGCCGGACTCGATCAGGGCGAGGGAGTCCTCGTAGGGGCCCTCGGGGCGGGCGGGGTCCCCGCCGATGGCGAAGACGTCGGTCTCGGTCCCGTCGGCCCGGAGTCCGGCCAGGAACTGCTCGAAATCGGCGCGCGAGCCGAGGCGGCGGGCCGAGAAGTGCGGGACCGGCACGAAGCCGAGCCTCTTGACCGCGCGAGCGGCGTCGAGGCGCATCGGCAGGTTCTCGTTGCCGAGGAAGGTGACGTTGATCCGCGTGCCCTGTGGGATGAGGTGGCTGGCCTCCTCCAGTTTGGGCACGTCCTTGCCGGTCATTTCCAGGGAGAAGTCTTCCAGCAGCGATGTCCTGACCGCCGCGGAAGCCGTACTGAGCTGGCTCATCGTGCTCCTAGTGGTGAGGGACGCGGTCCGGCCGGCAGCCGTGCGCCGAGGCGCCGGCCGGACCGCGGGGGTACTGCTCCGCGTCAGGCGTTGCGGCGGTACTCGGTGCGGGCGTGGCGGTCGTACGGGCTGGGCTGGACGGTGGCGCGGATGCGCGGGAACCCGAGGTCGGCCTCGGGGTCCGTACCGGTTCCGGGGTGCTCGCCCCAGACCACCGCGACCTCGGTGCCGGGCTCGGCGTGCGCGGCGTCGATCAGCGTCTGCGACAGGAGCGTGCCGACCGGGTCGATGGACGCCGTCTGCATGGTGACGCCGGCCAGACCCGCGGCGGTCTCCACCCGGTGGCGGGCGTAGCTGAGCACGAAGCCCGGGTCCGCTCCCCCGCCCAGGACGCGGCGCACGTCGTCCGGGTCGAAGACCAGCGTCACCTTCCTGCGCAGGCCCGTGCTCTCCTTGGCCGCGAGCAGGGCGTCGCGGCCCAGGAAGTCGTGGCCGAAGTGGATCAGCTTGCCGTAGCCCAGCTCGTACGGGGAGACGTAGTAGTCCTCGATGTCCTCCGAGAAGTAGCTGCCGTTCAGGGGACGCTTGCCCTCGATGCCGAACAGCGGGAGCCACGTGCGGTATTCCGCCAGCTCCGGGTCGGAGTAGATGCCGGGGACGGGCGAGGGGATCCAGCCGCTCTCCACGCTCGGCGTGGCGTACGCCAGGGCGCCGACCTGGATCAGGCCGAGGGGCTCGCCTGCCGTGAGGAACGCGTCGTGCACGTGTGCGGCGTGCTCCCAGGGGCCGATGAACTCGTAGCCGGCCTGGCCCGCCATGCCGTGGCGCAGCGCCTTGAAGGCACGGCCGTCCAGGGTGACCGGGGTGGCGTGGAAGAACTTCGTCTCGGGGATCGGGGCGCCGAAGACCTTCTCGATGAGTTCGAGCGCTCCGGGTCCCTGGATCTGGTAGCGGAACAGCTTCGGATCGCCGCCGCCGGGCCGGAAGGCGCTGGAGGCGTCCGTCTCGAAGGCGACGTCGTAGCCGCCCTGCTCGGCGTGGTACTGCACCCAGTGCTGGGCGGCCGGGATGCCGCTGAGCAGGTAGGCGTTCTCGGCCTCCCGGGCGAGGATGCCGTCGGTGACGATGTGCCCGTGGCGGGTCACCGGCACGTACTGCTTCGCCTGCCCGATGGCGAATTTCTCGAAGTTGTTGGCGCCGTGGTCGGCGAGCAGCCGGGTGGCGTCGGGGCCCTCGATCCGCAGGTCGTACATGTGGTGCGACAGGTTCAGCAGCGCGACGCCCTCGTGCCAGGCCGTCTGCTCCTGCCGCCAGCCGTGGTACTCGCGGGCGACGACCTCCGGGGTCCACGGCTCGGCGCCGGGCTTCCACAGCAGGTCGATGGGCGAGCCGGCCTTGTCGATGCCGTCCTGGAGGCTGGGGATTGCCATGCGGCTCCTTCTTTCATGGAGATCCATCAGGTGGTTGAAACGAGTGCTAAATCGATCTAGCTATCGGCCGAGGGCGGCTCGCTCGGCTGGGCGAACGCGGGAAGCGGAAACGTGGAAACGCGGGGAGTCGAACGGGGAACTAAATCGATCTAGCGCAAGCTAGCAGAGGGCGCATTCCCCGGCGAGACCCATGCGGGACCTTCTTCGCCCGGCGTCCGGCGGGCCGCTCCGGGCGAGAGCGTCCGGCCGCCGTCGGCCCAGGCCGCGGCCATGCAGACCGCGTGGAGACTGGAGCGGACGTCGTGCACGCGCACACAGGCAGCCCCGACGGCCGCCGCGAGCGCGGAGACGGCGGCGGTCGCGGCGTCCCTGGCGCGGGGCACGGACTCGCCGCCTCCGTACCCGGTCAGCGCCGCGCCGATGGAGCGCTTCCTGGAGGGGCCGACGAGCACCGGGAAACCGGCGGCCCGCACGGTGCGCAGCTCGGCGAGGAGGCGCCAGTCGTGGCCGGCGTGCTTGGCGAAGCCCAGGCCGGGGTCGAGGATGATGCGCCCCGGATCCACCCCCGCCGCGACCAGCACGTCGACACGCCGAAGGAGCTCCGAGACGACCTCGCCCACGACGTCCCGGTAGATCGCGTGACGATCCATCTCGCGACTCGGCGCCCGCCAGTGCATCACGACGTAGGGGACGCCCAGTTCAGCGACGGTGGCCGCCATCGCGGGGTCCGCGAGACCGCCGCTGACGTCGTTGACCAGGCACGCCCCCGCCTCGACGGCGGCGTACGCCACCTCGGCGTGCATGGTGTCGACGCTGACGGACACTCCGGCGCGCGCCAGTTCCCGCACCACCGGCACGACCCGGGACAGTTCCTCCGTCACCGGGATCGGCTCGGCCCCGGGACGGGTCGACTCCCCGCCCACGTCGACGAGGTCGGCGCCGTCGCGGGCCATGCGCAGACCATGGCGAACGGCACGCCGGGTGCCGACATGACGACCGCCGTCGGAGAACGAGTCCGGCGTCACGTTCAGTATCCCCATCACGAGGCACCTGCCGGGACGCGGAAGCCCGTCAGGGAGCTCGGATGCCGGTCGGCGCGCGGCAGGGGATTCCATCTCGATCACGGCTCGGGAACCTCCTCGGCCCGCGGATCGGGGCCTGCGGGCTGGCACTGCTCGATCGATATGGCGGACAGGTTACATGAGTTCACTAAATCGATCTAGTCCTTTTCTTTCGGCTTCTGCCGAGCTGCCGGAAGGACGACGCAAGGACGACCGGAGGGATGAGATCGGCGGCAGGAGGAAAGAAGGCGGGGCACCGGTGTCCTGCGTCCGACGGGAAGCCGTCGGGCGTCGACAAGCCGCTGCGGGCGGTGTCGGGCCGGGTGTCGACGAGCCGCTGCCGACGGTGGCAGGCCGGGTGTCCGCGCGGGTGACGGGCGGGTCCCTAGAATGGCGGCGCGCCGGCCCGGAGGAGGATGCGGCGCTTGGACCGCATCGGAGCAGGGGTGATGGGCGCTTCCCGGAGAGTGACGCTGAAGGATGTGGCCGCGGCCAGCGGTGTCTCACGTGCCACCGTCAGCTTTGTCCTCAACGACGATCCGCGCCAGACGATCTCCGCCGCGACGCGTGACCGCGTCCAGCAGGCCGCCCGCGATCTCGGCTATGTGCCGCACGGAGTCGCCAAGGCCCTGCGCGAAGGCTCCTCACGTGTGGTCGTCCTGAACATCGACACGGGTATGGAGGGCACCTACTCCTCCAGTTACGTGCGCGGTCTCGATGCCGAACTCGCCGCCCACGACCATGTCCTGCTCGTCCGCCACGGCCGCCACACGCCGCGCTCCACCCAGCAGGTACTCGACGCCATCGCCCCTCGCGCGGTCATCCGCTTCGGGGAGACGTATCTGACGGGTGACGACCTCCACGACCTCGGAGGGGGATGGCGTGACGGGCTCGCGGCCCACTCCGCACTGCAACTCCGTCACCTGGTGGAACACGGCCACACCCAGGTCGCCGTGGCCCTGCCGGACATCGAGGCCCCACTGGCCGCGGCCCGGCTGAAGTTCACCGGTCACGCCGCGATGAACATGGACATCCCCGTCCCGGTCTCCTTCGCCGCCCCTCGGGACCGGGCCGCCTGCGCCGAGGCCGTCGGGGGGTTCCTCGCCGGCGCACCCGGTGTCACCGCCTTCGCGGCGTTCAACGACGATGTCGCCCTGCGCGTCCTCATGGCGCTGCGCGACCTCGGCCGCCGTGTACCGGACGAGTTCGCCGTCATCGGCTTCGACGACAACGGGTTCGGCGCGTACTCCAGTCCCGCGCTGACCACGGTCGGCATCGACGCCGAGGCGCACGGCCGGCTCAGCGCCCGCCTCGCCCTGGGCCTCGAAACCAGCGGCCTCCGCCCGCCGCCCGCCCGGGTCGTCGTGCGCGAGTCGGTCTGACCGCCGGCCGACGGCTCGGCTCACCCCCGTCCGTGGCCCTTGCCCGCGCCGGCCACGGCTAGCGGCTTCCCGCCTCGGATCCGCGCCGCAGGACGCACCCCTCCACGGAGCGCAAAGTAAGTCTGCGCCGGGCGCAGACTTCGCCATCCGTGCAGCTCAGAGGAGGGAAAGCCGGGCGGAAAGGCAGCACTTGGATCTCGGTGCGCGCCTTGTGACGCCTCGGATGCGTACCGTACCGTACGGTTCCACGCCGACGTAGACACCTCCGCGGCGGCCCCGCCCCATGGGGTGACGTGATCGCAGTCGGACACCCCCGCACCGGTTCGTCCAGGACTTCCGGACGACCTGCCTGGCGGGGGCCGTCGGTCGCGTCACGCGGCGACCGCCGCCGCGCCTGCCGCCTTCCCCGCACACCGCGCGATGACATGGAGAGCTTGATGGCACATCTCGAAGACCAGATCCAGGCGAGCGGTGGCCCGCTGGCCCTCATGCGCAGCGGCCGTTCCGGCGCATACCCCTTCCCGATCAGGGCCGAGTTCACCAACTGGCGTGACGAGCAGGAGTCGTGGCGCAACTCGGCGGCGCTGATGGACCTGTCCCACCACATGACCGACCTGACGGTCGAGGGCCCGGACTGCTACCGGCTGCTGTCGGACGTCGGCGCCAACACCTTCGCCGGTTTCGGCCCGATGAAGGCGAAGCAGTTCATCGCCGTCAACCACGACGGCTACATGGTCGGCGACTGCATCCTGTTCTGCCTGGCCGACAACCTGGTCCGGCTCGTCGGACGTCCTCCGGCGCTCAACTGGGTCCAGTTCCATGCCGAGACCGGCGGCTACGACGTCACCCTGCGCCGCGACGAGCGCACCGCGCAGAACCCGAACGGCCGCGAGTTCTTCCGTCTCCAACTCCAGGGTCCCCACGCGGCGGCCGTCTTCGAGAAGGTCAACGGCGGTCCCATGCCCGACATCCCGTTCTTCTCCATGGGGAAGTTCCACATCGGAAAGCACGAGGTCACCGCCCTCAACCACCGCATGTCCGGCTTCCCCGGCCTGGAGTTCTTCGGCCCCTACGAGCACCTCGACGACGTCCGCGACACCATCCTGGAGGCCGGCGAGTCCTTCGGGGTCCGTCAGGTCGGCGGGCGCGCCTACGCGTCGGTGGCCACGGAGTCGGGCTGGATCGCCAACACCGTCCCCGCGGTCTACTCCGGAGACGCGATGAAGCCCTACCGCGAGTGGGCGAACGCGAGGAGCTTCGAGGGCAGCCTCTCCCTCGGCGGCAGCTTCGTCTCGGACCGGGTCGAGGACTACTACGTCACCCCCTGGGACCTCGGCTACGGCCACATCCTCAAGTTCGACCACGACTTCATCGGCCGTGCGGCCCTGGAGACGATGCGCGGCCAGAAGCATCGCAGGAAGGCGTGGCTGTCCTGGCACCGCGACGACGTCGCCCGGATCTTCGCCAGCCAGTACGAGCAGGGCGAGCGGCGCTTCAAGCACATCGAGATGCCCGCGGCCTTCTACGCGGCCTCGCAGGTCGACCGCGTCGAACGCGACGGCCGTCTCATCGGCGTGTCGACCCTGTGCAGCTACACCGCCAACGTCCGGGGCTGGATCTCCGTCTGCATGATCGACGAGGACGAACTCACCTACGGCCAGGAGGTCGAGCTGGTGTGGGGCGAACCGGACGGCGGCTCGGCCAATCCCACGGTGGAGCGTCACTCCCAGACGAAGATCCGGGCCACCGTGTCCCGGCGGCCCTTCGCCGGCGACAAGCACTGACACCATTTCCCGGCCCGTGAACAGCGGGGCGAGTCGCCCGGCGGACACCGTTCCGGTCAGCCGTCGCCGTGACTTGGCCCCGCCCGGCCCTAGAGACGAGAAGCCCATGACCGAACTCGCCCTGCCCCTCGTCGGCGCTCACACCGGCCGATTCGATGCCCGCCGAGCGGAGAACGCCGTTCGGGAACTGCTTCTCGCCGTCGGCGAGGACCCGGATCGCGAAGGGCTGCGGGCGACGCCGGCCCGCGTGGCACAGGCGTACCGGGAACTCCTCGCAGGGATGCGGCAGGAGCCCGAGGATGTCCTGGCCACGACCTTCGAACTCAGCCACGACGAGATGGTCCTGGTCAAGGACATCGAGATCGTCAGTCTCTGTGAACACCATCTGCTGCCGTTCCGCGGTACGGCCCACGTCGGTTACATCCCCGCCGAGGACGGCAAGGTCACCGGACTGTCCAAACTGGCCCGCCTGGTGGACGTCTACACGCGGCGTCTCCAGATCCAGGAACGGCTCACCGGGCAGATCGCCGACGCCCTGATGCGCATCCTCCACGCGCGCGGCGCGATCGTGGTCGTCGAAGCGGAGCACATGTGCATGTCGGCTCGCGGCATCCGCAAGCCCGGTGCGCGGACGACGACCTCAGCCGTGCGCGGCCAACTGCGCAGACCGGCAACCCGCGCCGAGGCGATGAGCCTGATCCTCGCACGCTGACCGACGGGGAGACAGCGGCGAGACGGGGCGGCGATCTCGTACCGATCGGTGTCGTGGCGCGTACCGACAGAAAATCGTGCACTGACTGACAAGTATATGGAAAAACAACATGGCAGCATACACGGAGTAGACACAAGTTGCCCTTTCGCATTACTGCGACCGGACTGGCGAGCGAGTTGCGCGAGCTGGACCGGTCCGATGCCTGCACCGTTGCGGTGCATTGCGGGGCAGTTTGATTCTGTCGTTCCACCACTTCCGGGAGCTGCCTTATGGCCGGTCAACGTAGCGTGGATATCGCCGTCGTAGGGAATGGCGTACTCGCGCTGTCGATCGCTGTCGAAATCGCGCGCCGGGCACCGAAGATGAAAATTGCGGTAATCGGCCCTCCGGGACGGACCCTCTCTGCCTCCATGGCGGCCGGCGCAATGCTGAACTGCTTCGCCGAAGTGACGAAGTACACCCATCAACACCCCGCCTCCGAAGCCAAGTTCGCCCTCGCACGCCAGGCCCTCGACGAGTGGCCCGCGTGGCTGGACAGGCTCTGCGACGACGTCGGAGACGACGCCGCGGCGCTGCGCACCTCGCGGACAGGGAGCACGTTCGTGCTGCTCAGCGGCAGGTCGGGGCACATCGCGCAGGGCAACTTCCAGGCCATGCGCACGGCGCTCATCAAGTACAACGAGCCGCACGAGGAGGTCGACCCCCAGGACATCGAGGGCCTGGATCCCAGCCCGGGCGCACGCCCCTCCCACGCCGTGCACCTGCACCGCGAAGGCGCCGTCGACGCACGGGCCGTCGTCGCCGCGCTGGAGACAGCAGCCCGCCGACACCGCATCGACATTCTTCCCGCCACGGTGCAGGCCCTCCTGGCCGACGCGGACACGGTCGCCGGTGTGCAGTTCGCCGACGGCAGCACGCTCAGCGCCGGCACCGTCATCCTCGCGGCGGGAAGTACGAGCACCGCTCTCGCCGACAGCGTCCTGCCTCCCGGCGAGACCCCGCCCATGCTGCACGGCAACGGTCTGGCGCTGCTCACCCGGCGCACTGCCCCCCACAGCGCCCGCGCGGTACTGCGCACCCCCATTCGTGCCGGATCATGCGGCCTCCATCTCGTGCCCCTGGCCGGAGAAGGCCGGCAGTACCTCGGCGCCAACAACATGGTCACCCGCCATCCGGCACAGGGACTCGGGATCGGCGACTGCCAGGCGTTCCTGCACCAGGTGTCCGAGCAGATCGACCAGAACCTCGCGTCCTCGCACGTCACCCAGTGGCTGCACGGGGTGCGCCCGATGTCCCTGGACTGCTTCCCCCTGATCGGTGAGAGCAGCCTCCGTGGGCTCCATTTCGCCACCGGCACCTATCGGGACGGCTTCCACTGCTCACCGGTCATCGCCCGCCACATCACCGATACCGTCCTGAACCAGGCCGCCACCAACGCAGGCTTCGACTGGTTCACCCCGAAGCGCCCGCCGATCCAGACCATGACCGTCGGGGAAGCCATAGGGGAATTCGCGGCACACGAAGTGGATGCCGCCTACGAATACGGCCTGAACCTCCCCTTCTGGCTCGACAGCGAAACGGTCGCCCAGCACTCGAAGCAGCGGGCTCGGCGAGTCCACGAACAGTTGGACGAGCTCGTCGCCGTGCCTCCGGAGATCCTCATGGCTCTCCAGAGCCTTCCGGCCCCGGACGGTCTGGCCGACCTGCGCCTCTACCTCCATGCGGCGCGCGCCTACCACCAGAAGCCTGCACAGGCTGCGGCCATATAGCGCCGCCCCGTAAAGGATCGGACCAGTGCGAGAATGCATTCAGTCCTTGGGGTTACCAGGCCCCTCAGGACGTCGCCCTGAAGAATCCGGGTTTGTCAACCTCCGATTCAATGAGAATCCTTTCGGTGGAACGTACCGCCGCTACCCCGAGCATTCACCGGATTTCCTTGCCCCCCTGTATCTGAGCGCACTGGAAATCCTCGATCCTGCCGCCTTTCCGCAGGCAGCGGCGGATGCAGTGATCACTCGCGGCGCCACGGAAGCGCTTGATCTCGTACTGCGGGCACTTTTCGAACCGGGAAAGGATGCCGTAGCGGTCACCTGGCCAAGCTTTGGCTTCTTCGAGCGACTCGCCACACTGCACGACGTCGCACAATATCGTGTGGCACTCGGAGGGACACGGTACGACCGATTGGATGTCGACCGCCTCCTGTCGCTTCCGGTCAAGGGGATTTTCCTTTGCGATCCCAACAACCCGACCAGTACCTGTCTGCACGCCGGCGACCTGGACTGCCTGTTGGCTCGCTTCGACGGAGTCGTCATCATCGATGAGACCTACTCCGAGTTCACCGGCCGGCCTTCGCACCGGCACAAGCTGGGCTCCCATCCCAACCTGCTCTCGGTGCGGTCGATGTCAAAGGCCCTGGGCATGGCAAATCTGCGGCTCGGAGCCTTGCTCGGGGCGCCTGCCATCCTTGACGCAGTACGTAAGGTTCGGCTGCCCTTCCCCATCCCGAGCCTGGTCACCGAGGCCGCCACAGCGGAGTTGGCCAGACCCGCGGAACTCGCGTCCAGGGTCTCTTCCTGCGTGGCAGAACGCGACCGGTTGGCGAAAACCCTCATGGAGTGTCCTGAGGTGCTCGACATCTTCGCTGACGCCGGATTCGTTTCCGTCCGGGTCGCCGACCGGGACCGCGTGATGGCGAAACTGCACGATGCGCGCATCGCCGTGACACCCGAGCCGGAAGGCTGGCACGACCATCTACGGATCTCTGTCGGATCCCCGTCCGAGAACGCGCAGTTGCTCGCCGCTCTCCAGCGGAACGCTCAACGCACCACCCCCTGACTTCCCTCCGTCCCATTCACGTTCACAGGAAGGTGAACACACGTGAGCGAAGAACTCACCATCGAGGACCATCAGTCGGACACCGCGGTCCTGACCGTCTCACGCAACGACATCCGACAGATCTCCTCCGTCATGGTCGAGGGCAATGTCCACCATCTCGGAGAGCAGCGGGACTTCCGGCGGAACGACCTTCTGGCGAACTTCCTCCCGGAAGCCGGCCGTCTCTCGGTCTCCTGGGTGCGCCTGGCCGACGGTGAGCAACTCGACGTCCACCAGCATCCGATCAAGTCGATGATCCTTGTCTGCAAGGGCTCGGTCCGCCTCCTCGGGGACAAGGAGCAGGAGCTGACCGAGGGGGACACCGTCGCCGTTCCGCCGGGCGCCCGGCACGGCTTCGTGACCAGGCCGGGTGAAGAGTTCTGCGGGCTCTCGGTGCAGTTCGAGGGAGGCGGGCTCTACGAGAACGAACATGCGGCACGGGTCACGTTCAGCGGGGACTCCACGCCGCTGGCCGAACTGGAAGAGCACAACGCCGAACGCCTGCGCAAGTTCAGCGAGCACCCCTTCTTCGACCTGTTCGACGGCGGCCATGTGGGAAGGGACCGCGAGATGCGCGAGCGTTTCGTGTCCGCTCTCTACGTGTGGTCCGTGTACTTCCAGCGCATGCTCTACGCACGGCAGGCGGCCTGCGCCGATCCGCAATTGCGTGAGGTGTACGCGGGCCATCTGCGCGAGGAGTTCGGACACGACCTCCTGCTCAAGGAGAACCACGGCGTCAGCGAAACGGTCTACGACCCCATTCTGGAAGCCGTCGGCAACTGGTTCGTGATGCAGATGTACGGAACGGACGAGGCGTCGAAGATCGTCATCGTTCACATGGCCGTCGAGACGTGCTGCCAGGTGTTCGGTGAACGCACCGGCGTGGCCTTCAGCGAGGAGAGCGCGGCCGGCACCTCCTACTTCGATCTCCATTTCGAAGTGGACGAGGATCACCGGGAACTGGGCCGTGACTACCTCAAGGGGCTGTCTGCCGCGCAATTCCCGCAGCTCATGCAGGTGTGCACCCAAGCATGGGACCAGATCGACCTGCTCTTCGATCGTATCTCCGCTCACATGGTGCGCTGACCGGACAACGCGGGAAAGGAGAGCCGATGCGGCACACGCACTCGGGCGGGGGACTGTTTCCGCACGCGGAGAACCACGACGTGTTCACGGGACTGCTGCGGCAGGTCATCGACGACTACTACCGCTGGCACGCGCAGTGTGCGGAAGCTGCCGCACCGGCTCTCATCGACTCCGTGCCCGAGACCGCAGCGCAGTGCACCGCGGGGCCGGCGGGGAATCTGGATGCCGTCGCGAACCTGGTGCGCGAGTTGTCCGGGCGACTCGCGCACCAGGCGACGCCCATCCCCTCGCCGTTGTATCTGGCCCACATGACGCCGGACATCCCCGTGGCGGCAAGCCTCGCTCACCTCTGCGCGATGCTCTACAACCCCAACAACGTGACGCCGGAGACCGCTCCGGTGACCACCGAGCTGGAACACGAGGTCTCCGAAGACCTCTGCCGCCTGATCGGCTACCAGCCCGACACCGGGTGGGCGCACCTGTCCTCGGGGGGCAGCGCGGCGAACTTCGAAGCCATGTGGATCGCCCGGAACCTGCGCAGCGTGCCCTCCGCAGCCGCGGCCCACCCCGCCGCGGCCGACCTCGTCTCCGACCGCTCCCCCCTGGTGCTCGCCAACATGCCGGTGCCGCAGGTGCTGGATCTCGTCGAGGCCCTGTCCGCGCGCGGGCTTCTCCCCGAGGTGGCGCGGCTGGCCGCCGAGCAGCGGCGGAAGGCGCACACGTCAGGCACGCTGCTCCTCGCCCGCAGCGCGCACTACACGTGGGACAAGTGCGCCGACCTGCTCGGGTTGGGCCCCGCCGATGTGCAGGAGGTGGAACTGACGCCGTTGCACAGGGTGGACGTGCACGCACTTGGCAGGCGGGTTCGCGCCCTGCTGGCGGACGGGCAGCCGATCCTGGCCGTGGTGGCGATGTGCGGCAGCAGCGGAGAAGGCGCGGTCGACGACCTCGACGCCATCCTGCGGTTGCGGGCCGATTGTGAGCGGCGCTTCGGCGCATCGTTCTACGTCCATGTCGATGCCGCGTTCGGCGGATACTCCCGCAGCCTGTGGCTGCGCCCCGACGGCACGATGGCTCCTTTCGAGGACCGGCCGTTGGACGGCAGCGGCACCCGCATGAAACCGGAGGTCCACGCCGCCTTCCGGGCGCTGCCCCGCGCCGACTCGGTCACCGTCGACCCCCACAAGAGCGGCCACAGCCCCTATCCGGCAGGCGCCCTGGTGTTCCGTGACAGACGAGCCGTCTCCCTCGTGGCCCGGGAGTCGATGTACTTCGGTCACGGGAACGGCAGTCGAATCCCCTTCGGTCCGCACACGCTCGAAGGGGGTCGCCCCGGAGCGGCGGCTGCCGCCGTATGGGCTGCGCACCGACAGATCGGGCTGCACTCCCAGGGCTACGGCCGATTGCTGGGCGGCTGCATCGCGACGGCTCAGAGACTGCACGAGCGGTTCTCTGCTCCGCGGCAGACACAGCCGGCCGCGGGCTGCGACATGGCATCCGAGGTCATCAGCTGCTTCCCCCCGGACCTGAACATCCTCAATCTGTCCGTCAGACGGGGGGCTGGCGAATACGGGCGCGTCCCCGATGGCGCCCTCGGCCGCTTGGCACTCGACTCGATCCTTGCCGAGGCCGCCGGTAAGCCGCTGACCAGCCTCTACGTCTCAGGAAACACCCTCTCCGGCCGTCCCCTGCCCGGCGGGGTGGAGCAGGTGCTGCGGTTGTGCACGATGAAGGAGCTCGGGCCGGCGACCTTGGACGTGGTCGAGCGACAGCTGCGGGCTGCCGTCTCCCGGTCCGTGGCCACGGCGGTCGCCCCGCTCTGACGGACAAAGGCGTCGAGCGCTTCTGTCCGTATGCGTATACCTCCGGCGAAGGGGTGGCAGTGACCGCTGCACACACCGAAGACAGTGACAGATCGTCAGAAGTCAGCTGGGACCCGCAGTTGTACCTGCGTTTCCCGGAACACCGGATGCGCCCGGCGCTGGAACTGCTGGACCGCGTTCCGTTCGACGCACCTCCGGCGGTTGTGTACGACCTCGGGTGCGGCCCAGGGACGCTCACGCGCGTGTTGACCGAACGCTTCTCCGACGCAGAGGTTCACGGCGTCGACAGCTCCCCCGAGATGTTGCGGACCGCGGCCGAGGTCGCGCCTGCGGCGCGTCTGCACCGGGGGGAGATCAGCACCTGGCGCCCACGGCACCGCCCCGATCTGGTGTTTGCCAATTCGCTGTTCCATCTGGTCCCCGACCACGACGACATCCTTCGGCGCATGGTCCGCGACCTCGCTCCGCGCGGCGCACTGGCGGCGCAGATGCCGGTGTTCCACGACGCGCCGTGGTTCCGGCTGATGACGGAAACGCTGGAGGACGGTGGGCCGGGCGGTACGCCGCTGGGCGCCCCCGCTCTGCGTCGGTCGCTGTGCCCCCGGCACACGTTGGATGCGGCGGGCTACTACGACCTGCTGGCCGGCCCGAACACGGAAGTGGACATCTGGAGCACCGAGTACCTGCACGTCCTGGACGGTCCCGATCCGGTGTGGGCCTGGGTCGAGGCCGCCGGCCTGCGGCCCGTCATCGACGGGCTGACCTCGGCCGAGTTCGGTGCGTTCCGTGGCGCCTACCTGGACCGGCTACGCGCGGCCTACCCGTCCCTGCCGGACGGTCGCACCCTCTTTCCGTTCCAGCGGCTCTTCCTCGTCGTTCACCGCACCTGAACCCCATGCCGTTGCGGTGGGACACCGTCTCCACGTCTTTCGTCTCTGCGCACACAACGAGGTTGTGACATGAGTGAAGAGACCGACTCCCATCCCGTGGTGGACACCGCCTCCGGGCTCGGCACCCAGGCAGGAGCGAGGCCTCGGCTCCAAGGACGTATGGGCGTCATCGCGGTCGCGTTGACCGTCCTGGCCTTCGCAGCTCCCTTGGCCAGTGTCGTGGGCGTGATCCCCCTGGTGATCAGCTCCGCCGGCGCGGGGGCTCCACTCGCGTTCGTTGCGGCGACCCTGGTGCTCGTGATCTTCTCGGTCGGCTACACCACGATGAGCCGGTACCTCCCCAACCCCGGTGCGTTCTACGCCTACATCACCGCCGGGCTGGGCAGGACGGTCGGGATGGCCGCGAGTCTCCTTGCTGTCCTCGGGTACTTCATGATCGGCACAGGAGCCTGCCTGTTCTTCGGCATCGTCTCCAACGACCTGGTCGTCAACACCTTCGGCGGCCCGTCGTCGCCCTGGTGGCTGTACTCGCTGGCCCTCGTCGTGATCGTCGGGATCTTCGGGTACTTCCGGATCGACCTGTCCGCCAAGGTGCTTTCCCTGGCGATGGTCCTCGAAGTCGTGGTGGTCCTGGTCTTCGACCTGGCGGTCGCCGTCCGAGCGGGGCCGGAGGGGCGCTCACTCACCCCGTTCGCCTGGGGCTCCTTCAAGTCGGGAGCGGTGGGGGTCGCCCTGCTCTTCGCCGTGATCACCTTCATCGGCTTCGAAGCCACGGCGATCTTCCGTGAGGAGACCAAGGATCCGCGAAGGACGATCCCTCGGGCGACCTACCTGGCGGTGCTCTTCATGGGCGTCTTCTACATCGTCGTCACCTGGCTGCTCGTGGGTGCCTACGGCAGGGCGCATGCGAAGGCGGTGGCCACCGCCGACGCGCCGGCAATGTTCTCGGATGCCATGGGGCGGTTCGTCGGAACGTGGGCACGGGATGTGATCTCGGTGCTGGTGGTGACGTCTGTGTTCGCCGGGGTGCTCTCGTGCCAGAACATCATCGCCCGGTACGGGTATTCGCTGGGCACGGACCGGGCGTTGCCGTCCTCCCTCGGTCGGGTGCACCCGCGCCACGCGTCGCCATACGTCAGTTCTCTCGTCGTGAGCGTTGTCTTCTTCGTCGCTGTACTCGCGTTCACCGGCAGCGACCCGGCGATCGCGTACGCCTGGCTGTCGGGAGCAGGTGGCTTCCCCATCCTGCTGCTCATGTTCCTGACGAGCCTGGCCGTACTTGTCTTCTTCCACCGGTCGCGCGGCGAGATCGATGACTCGACGCGCTGGCACACCGTGATCGCTCCAGCGCTGGCGACAGCGGCGCTGGGGGTGGCGCTCTACCTGTCCTTCACCAATTTCGTCCTCCTGACCGGAGGCAGTCGCGGCACGGCGATCGCCCTGCAGGTGGTCATCTGGGTCGTCTTCCTTGCCGGGATCGTCCTCGCCATCGTCTACCGGTCTCGACGTCCGGACATCTACGCACGGATCGGCCGGCAGTCGATCACCTGACGCCGCTCGTTCGAGGCGACAGGCACACCCTCACTAATTTCGGAGACCACTCATTCCATCCTCTTGATTCATAGAAAGTTTATTTGCCACACGGTAACCATATATAGATGACGGGATGGGGTAGATTTTCCCTACCATTACATCAGTGCATTCAATCACATACAGTCGGAGGATGGCCGAAAATCACCTTCACGCCATCGATCAAATTCCGAAAGAATCATGTCGTTGAACGTTAAAAAACGTTCGGAAGTAAGAAAATGGGCTGGGTCTTCACGTTGAGGGGTGATCCTCCGTGGTCAATACTGAGAAACTTCCTTTCCTTGCCAGCGGGCATCCTTACGGAAGTTACTCCCCCATCCCGAGACCGCGCATGAAAATACATTCCATCAATGCGGACGGACTTGAAGTGACGGCTGTGGACTGCGGGCCGGTCGACATCACGTTCGAGAATGGATGCGGCGATTCATTCAATCCGCCGCAGTGTGTCATATTTTGCATTCTGTCAGGGATTGTATCCGCGGTCCACGAGGGACACGGTGTGGAGGCCGATGCAGGCACCCTGGTTGCAGCCGTTGGCAGTGCTGCCTTCTCGTTTCGCGCGCTGACCGCCTCACGGCTGCTCGTCTTCCGCGTCCCGGGAGAGACGATGGACAGAATGACGACCGCACGCCGGGGGATATTCCGCGTGGTGCGGAGCCCTCATAAGTCACAGGCCGGTTCCTTATTATTTCCCCTCCTCGGGACTCTGGCCACGGAAATCTGGAACGTCGACGGTGAGCTCAGTCCTGGCCTTGAGCAAACCGTGTACTTTCTCGGGATGTCCACGGCAGAAATCGTATGCACCGAGATGCGCGACCGCCATCCGGCCGGCAGCGTCTCCCTTTTGATCGACGTAAAGGAAACCATCGAAAGACAGCTCGGCAGCCCCGGGGTCAGTCCGGCAGCGCTTGCTGCCGAGCATCATATATCGGTACGACAGCTGCACCGGCTGTTCGAGTCCACCGGCGAAAGTGTCATGCAGTATATTAAGCGCCGACGTCTGGAGAGTTTCGCACGCGACCTTGCCGATGCTGATCTGAGGCACCGCAAAATCAGTGAACTGGCCGCCGTCTGGGGTATGCCGGACGCAGCGATGCTGAGCAAGGATTTCCGGTCCGCCTACGGCGTGCCGCCTCGGGAATACCGCAAAACAAACTGCCCCGACTGAGCCGGTGCCGGCCCGAACCCGGAGTTCATCGGAGCTGCGCCGCTTCGGCGGACTCCGCCGGCCGGGGGCGGGGTCGGGGTCGTCGGAGTGGGTGAACGGGACGCGCGCGCCGCGGTCGCCGACAGCACCGTCCGTCCCTGTACAGGCGTTCGGCCCCCTCGGCATGCGCTGAGGGGGCCGAACTGTCGTAGCGGGAGCCGGATTTGAACCAGCGACCTCTGGGTTATGAACCCAGCGAGCTACCGAGCTGCTCCACCCCGCGTCGATGACTTGAGCTTACGCGATGAGGAACGGCCTTGCCGGGAATTACGTGAGACCGCCGTACGCGCTCACCTCACCTCACCTCACCGGGCGGGGATCACGCGCCGACGCCAGGACGGGTGGCGATGCCGCGAAGTTCAGCTGGATGTTCCGCGCGGCCCTTGCGCGTCAGCCCTCGACGCCCGGAAGCACCGCCGAGTCCGTGGCGTGGCGCGTACCGACAGAAAATTGTGCACTGACTGACAAGTATATGGAAAAGCAACCTGGCACCATACACGGGGTGGACGCGAGTTGGTCTTTCACATTACTGCGACCGGACTGGCGAGTGAGTTGCGTCGGTGCCCCTTGTCCGCAGGGGCTCGGTCTGATTCCTCGGGGGCAGGGAGTATGAGCTGTGGATATGAATGCGACTCCGTTCACCCCGCACGATGCGGGTCACGTGGCCGATCCCGATGACGCCCTCGAAGCCGCGCGCCGTGAGTGCCCCGTCACCCAAGTCAGCGATGTCCTGTTTGTCGTGACCTCTGACACGGATGTCCGTGCGGTGTTCCAGGACACTGTGGCTTTTTCGAACAGGGGGAACTTCACGATCGGCCACGAAGACCGGAATCACGCATTTCCTGGCCTTACAAACCTCGACCCACCCGTACACACGGAACTGCGGTCTCGGCTTCTTCGGAACATGGCTCCCAAGAAGCTGCGCTCGCTCGGTCCGCGCGTCGCTCAGGTCATAGCAAGGGCGCTGGACGGACTGCCGCCCTCCGGCGAAGTGGACCTCCTCAAGGACTACATATCGCACGTCCCGTCCGCCGTGACGTACTCCATGATCGGCCTTCCCGAGGAGTACTGGTCCGAGGTCGAGGTCCTCGCGGACGCGCTGGTCGAGGCGGTCCCCGCGCCCGAGACGAGCATGCCGGAATACGACAGGTTGATGGAGCTGATGGGTCAGGTGGTGCGCGACCGGCGCGAACACCCCCAGCATCGCCGGGACGACGTCCTGGACAATCTCTGTTTCGCTGCTCCGGGGGAACGTGAGATGGACGACCTCGAGGTCGTCATGCACCTGAGGCAGCTGTTCGCGGCGGCGACGGACACCACCCGTGCGTTGATTGCGAATTGCGTCTACCGACTCCTGGAGCACGGTGACTGGGCGCGCGTCGTAGCCGACCGATCGCTGCTCAAGAACGCGATCGAAGAATCTCTACGGTTCGACTCGCCGGCGCAGTTCATGACGCGATCCGTAGTACGGGACACCGTCATCGGCGAGTGTCCTGTGCCCGCTGGTCACAAGGCCTACCTCAGCATCCAGTCGGCCAATCACGACGAAGCTGCCTGGGGATCGACAGCCCGTCAGTTTGATATCGCCCGACAGGTTGCCGTGCAACATATCGCCTTTGGACGCGGTATTCACAGTTGCCTCGGGGCGCCGCTGGCCCGCATGGAGGCGTATATGGCGATCGACTCCCTCATGGATCACTATCCGCGCATGACTGCCGGCCGCCGAGCGACGTGGGAGAAGTGCGAGGGGCTGCTTCTGAGGCGCCCGAAGGAAGTATGGGCCCGACTTGTCGAGGAAATACCCGCGGTGACCGGCAGCGACTCCGGGCAGGTAGCCGAATGAAGCGGGTGCTGCTGGACCGTGTCACATGCGAGGGACACGGCATGTGCGAAGTTGCGGCACCGGCTCACTTCGAGCTCGATGACGAAGGCAAGCTGACGGTACTGGAGCCGCAGGTCAGCGCTGACGACGAACTGCGGGTCCAGGAGGCGGTTCGAAGTTGCCCAGTCGCTGCCCTGCGACTCGAAGCATGAGACCGAGCGAGGCTGCGAGTACAACTGGCTGAGATAGACGCCGCACCACCGTACGACGAGCCGTCGCTGTCACAACAGGCTCTCCCCCACGAGACGCCCACCCTTGCCCTCGCCCTCATCGACGACGGTGTCTCCCCTTACGACGCCGTCACCGGCCTCGTCCGCCATGCCGTGCACGTCCCCGAGGGCCTGCTCCCGCTCCCGCCTGTCACAGGCCGGCGATGTCCCCGGCCTTCTTGAGCGCGGATTCGAGCCTGTCCACCACGGCGTTGTGGCGCCTCGCGCGCTCCGCCCGGTCCGCCGGCACGAGTCGCGCGGCAGTCTCCACGGCGTAGGCGTCGGGGTCGCCGAAGGCGGTCCGCGGGTGCTCTCCCGTTTCGGCGCAGTGCGCCGTGACTTCCTTGACCGCCTGGAGTATGACTGCCCGGTCCACGCCCGGCTGCACGACCAGCCGTACCTGCAGGCGCGCCATCCACCTCTCGCGGTCCTTCTCCCTCGCCGCGTCCGTCGTCTGGTCCTTCTTCTGGTCCTTCTTCGCCATGTGCTGTCCCGGGTGATCGGCAACCGTCCGTCATGCAGTGGGACGCCCAGGCATCGAAGCAGGTTGCACAAGCAGGGATCTGAAGGGTTTCAGGCGACTCGACGCCCTCGGCCAGGAAGCCCCGGTGGCAACAGCCTCGGCGCCTCGCGAGCGGCTCCTCGCTTCGCCTGGCGTACCGACCGCGGAGGTCGCCCCGGGAGGGTTGATCTCGGCCACATCCGAGCGTATAAATAAGCAACTTTCTTTCTTACAGGCACCAGTAGGCCTGTCTCACAGGCCGTCGATGGCGAGATGAGGGCACCGTGACCCGCCGTTATCCAGCAGGTCCGCAGCGGTTGCTGCGTTCGCTCAACGGCCGTGCCGTCCTGGAGGCGATCGACGAGGCGGGGCCCGTCACGACCACCGATCTGGCGGGCCGGATCCCGCTCTCCCGGCCGACGGTCGCCGCCGCGGTCGGCCTGCTGCTGGAGCGCGGGGTCATCACCGAGGTGGGCCCGGCGACCGGCCGCAAGGGTCCGGCACCGGCGCAGTACGGGGTGAACGCCGACTGCGCCTTCGCGATCGGCGTGGACGTCGGGCACCGCAGGATCCGTGCCGCGGTCGCCGACGTCACGGGCCGGGTGCGGGCGCGGGCCGAGACCGAGCAGCACGGGGAGCGGGGCGCCGAGGCGTTCGTCGGGCAGATCCTGGACATGTGCGTGGACCTGGCCGGGCAGGTCGGGCGGGAACTGGGAGAGATCACCCAGGTCGTCGCCGGGCTGCCGGCCGCGGTCGGTCCCGACGGACGTCAGCTGTCGTACACCACCGGGCTGCCCGACGCGGGGAGCGGTCTTGGCGAGGCGCTCGGGCGGGCGATCCCCGTGCCGCTGGTCCTGGAGAACGACGTGAATCTCGCGGCGCTGGCCGAGCGCACCCATGGCCTCGGCACCGAGACCGACGACTTCGTCCTGGTCAGCCTGGGCGTGGGCCTCGGTCTCGGGCTGGTGGTGGACGGCAGGGTCCGGCGGGGCGCCACGGGTGTCGCGGGTGAGGCCGGCTATCTGCCCAGCGACCGCATGACCGCGCCGGTGGGGCAGCGCCGGGATCTCCTCCAGGAACACCTGGGCGCCCGCCACATCAGCGCCGAGGCCCGCCGGCTGGGTCTGCCGGGCGACGGCAGCCCGCTCACCGTTTTCGGACTCGCGCGCGCCGGCGACCCCGGCGCGCGGGAGATCGTGGAGGACACCGCCCGCAGTGTCGCCTACGTGGTGGCCTGTGTCGTACCCCTGATCGACCCGGCGCTGATCGTGCTGGGCGGTGCCATCGGGGCCAACGGGGATCTGCTGCTCGAACCCGTCGCCCGTCATCTGGCCGATTTCAGTACGTTCCGGCCACCCGTCGTCGCCTCCGGGCTCGGCCAGGACGCCGTGCTCACCGGAGCGACCACCATGTCGGCGGAGCTGGCCCGCGAGACCGCCTTCGCCGCCGCCACCACCCCGGTCCCCCAGGGCGAGCCCTCGGCTCTGTCCTGAGAGACACCGCGGCGACGCCGTCTTGCCGGACAGCGCCGCCGCTCAGGGTCGTCGGGCATTGCCGTGCCCGTCGACCGACGACCGATCCGTCACCCAGGGAATCCCGTCTCCGAGGAAGGACGATCAGTGTTCAAACCTATCACCGGGCCTGTCACCGGGGCCGTGTCCGTCACGGCCGCCGGAGTGCTGCTGCTGGCCGGCTGCACGTCCACCGGGCCCTCGTCGTCAGAACCCGACACCGCCATCTCCGCGGGCGCCTCGCACCAGCCCACCACCGTCACCGTCTGGACCTTCAACCACCTCCCCAACGAGGTGGCCGCGTTCAAGGCGACCCTGAACCGGCTGCACACCAAGTACCCGTGGCTGACCGTGAAGTTCGTGCCGAACAAGGACGACGCGGCCTACGCCAAGGCGGTCGCCGCGGGCGATCCACCCGACGTCTTCATCAGCTCGGCGCCCGACAACGTGGCGAAGTTCTGTTACAACGGCACGGTCGCCGACATCAACCCCTACCTCACCTCCGCCAAGATCGACACGGCGAAGACCTTCCCGGCCGCGACCCTCGCCTACACCCGCTACCAGGGCAAGCAGTGCGCGCTGCCACTCCTCACCGATGCCTTCGCGCTCTACTACAACAAGCAGATGTTCAAGGCGGCCGGCATCACCAAGCCGCCGCAGACCCTCGCCGAACTGACCGCCGACGCCAAGAAGCTGACCGTCAAGAACGCGGACGGCTCGATCAAGACGTACGGCTTCGTGCCCCGCTCCGACTACGACGTCAACCGGTACCTGTTCACCGGCGCGCACAGCGGGACCGAGTTCTACGGCAAGGACGGGAAGACCACCTTCGCCGCCGACGCCAAGTGGCAGCAGCTGCTGAAGTGGGACCAGGACCTGATCGGCTACTACGGCGAGGCCAACGTCCAGAAGTTCGTGGGCCGTTACCAGCCGCACGCCGACGACGCCGGCAACCCGCTGCTGACCGGGGCCGCGGCGATGGAGTACGACGGCGAGTGGCACGTCGGCGAGATCGCCTCGGAGAAGAAGGACTTCGACTACGGCGTGGTACCGATGCCGGTGCTGGACAACTCGTCGGGCACGTACGGCGCGGGCAGCACGCTCGGCACGGTCGCCTACCTGTCCGCCGGCTCGCAGCACAAGCAGGAGGCGTTCTTCGCGCTCCAGCAGCTCACCACCGACACGACGTTCCTGAACACCCTCGCGGACACGGTCTACAACATCCCGACCACGTTCGCCGCGCTCAAGGCCTGGGACAAGCGGGACGACCCGCACTGGAAGCCGTTCGTGGACGTCTTCGAGAACAAGAACTCCACCTACAAGACGCTCACCCCGGCCGGCATCGAGGACATGGACACCTGGCGGGCGTTCCTCCTCGACTTCGAGCAGTCCAAGGTGAGCAGCGCCGCGAGCGGTCTCGCCGGGGTCGGGAAGAAGATCGACGACCTCAACTCCGAGAGCGGGCAGTAGAGATGACGACCACTCTCGCCCCCGTCGGCGAGGCCCCGGGCGGCGCGCGCACGCGCGCCGCCCGGGGCGGGCGGCGGCGCGCGAGCGGGGCCCGCTGGTGGGTCGTCCTGGCCTTCCTGTCCCCGTTCGTCATCGGGTTCTGCGTCTTCGTGCTCTACCCGGTGGCCGCCACGCTCTACTACTCGCTCACCGACTTCCAGGCCGGCTCCTACCGCCCGGTGCAGTTCGTCGGACTGCGCAACTACCGCGCCCTGTTCACCCAGTCCGACACCTTCTGGGTGGCCGTGCGCAACACCCTGTGGATGGTCGTCGTCATGGTGCCGCTGCGCACCGCCTGGGCCATGTTCACCGCCTGGGTGATCATCCGGGTCAAGCGCGGCCGGGCCGTGTACCGCACGCTGTTCTTCCTGCCGTCGATGGTGCCGGTGGTGGCCGCGGCTCTGTCGTTCATCGTGCTGCTCAACCCGGTCGGCCCGCTCAACCGGATGCTGGGCTGGGTCGGCGTCGACGGTCCGGGCTGGTTCTCCGACCCGGCCTGGTCCAAGCCGAGCCTCGTCCTGATGGCGCTGTGGGCGAGCGGCAACGTCATGGTGATCTTCTCCGCCGCCATGCTCGACGTACCGCGCGAGCTGTACGAGGCGGCCGAGCTCGACGGCGCGGGCACCTTGCAGAAGTTCCGCAGCGTCACCCTCCCGGCGATCTCACCGGTGATCTTCTTCGCGCTGCTCACCGGGATGATCTACACGTTCCAGTACTTCACCGAGGCGTTCGTCGCCTCCAGTTCCGCGAACGCCACCTCGTCCAGCAACGACCTGATCGGCTACCCCGCCAACTCGCTGCTGTTCTACTCGACCGAGCTGTACCGGCAGGGCTTCGCCTACTTCAAGACCGGCTACGCCTCGGCCATGGCCTGGCTGCTGTTCCTCGTCATCTTCGCGGCGACCGTGGTCTTCATCCGTGCCTCGCGCCGTTTCGTGCACTACTCGGGCGGTGGCCGATGAGCACTGTTCCCCTGACGAAGCCGCGTGCCGGGCGCCGGGCGCTGTACCTGCTCGCCGAGCACGCGCCCGCCGTCGCCGTCGCGCTCTGCTTCCTCCTCCCGCTGACCATCGGCGTGCTCACCGCGTTCATGACGCAACACCAGGCGGGCACCGGCTCGTTGTGGCCCTCGCCCTGGGAGTTCGGCAACTTCGGCGAGGTCTTCAAGGCCATGCCGTTCGGCCGTGACCTGCTCAACACCATGATGTACGCCGGGCTGTCCACGATCGGCGTGGTCGTCTCCTCGGTGCCGGTGGCCTACGCGCTGGCCCGGCTGAAGTGGCGCGGCCGGGAGGCGGTCTTCCTGGTCGTGCTCGCCGCGATGATGATCCCGGCCCAGGTCACCAGCCTGCCGCTGTACGTCATGTACGCGCACGCCGGCTGGATCGGCACGCTCAAGCCGCTCATCGTGCCGTCGTTCTTCGGCGACGCGTTCAGCATCTTCCTGCTGCGCCAGTTCTTCCTCACGATCCCGGACGAGTTCACCGAGGCGGCCCGGGTGGACGGCGCGGGCGAACTGCGCATCCTGTGCCGGGTGCTGATCCCGATGGCCCGCCCCGCGATCGCCGCGGTCGGCCTGTTCGCCTTCCTCTACGCCTGGAACGACTTCTACAACCCCCTGCTCTACACGGGCAACAGCGACACCGGCCAGACCCTCGCGGTGGCCCTCAGCCAGCTCGCCAAGAACGGGCACCAGAACGCCTACCAGCTCCAGATGGCGGCCTCGCTGATGTTCCTGCTGCCGGTCCTGGTGCTGTTCTTCCTGGCGCAGAAGGTCTTCGTCGAGGGCATCGCCCTGACCGGCGTCAAGGGCTGACCCCCCACACACCTCTTGGGAGCACGAGTGAAGATCACCGTTGTCGGCGGTGGCAGTACCTACACGCCCGAACTCATCGAGGGCTTCGCCCGGCGCGCCGACGTGCTGCCGGTCGACGAACTCGTCCTGCACGACATCGACGCCGGACGCCTCACCGTCATCGGCGACCTGGCCCGCCGTATCCTCGCCCGCCAGGGCTTCCCCGGCCGGCTGACCACCACGACCGACCTCGCCGAGGCGGTCGACGGGGCCGCCGCGGTCCTGATCCAGCTTCGGGTGGGAGGGCAGGCCGCCCGGCTGGTCGACGAGACCCTGCCGAACCGGTTCGGTCTGCTCGGTCAGGAGACCACCGGCCCCGGCGGCTTCGCCAAGGCGCTGCGCACGGTGCCGGTGGTGCTCGACATCGCGGAGGAGGTACGGCGCCGGGCCCTGCCCGGCGCCTGGATCGTCGACTTCACCAACCCGGTCGGCATCGTCACCCGGGCCCTGCTCGACGCGGGGCATCGCGCGGTCGGCCTGTGCAACGTGGCGATCAAGTTCCAGCGGCAGCTGGCCGCCCGGCTCGGCACCGACCCCGGCCGGGTGCGCCTCGGCCACGCGGGCCTCAACCACCTGTCCTGGATCCGCTCGGTCACCGTCGACGGCGTGGACCGCCTGCCGGAGCTGCTGAGCGGGCCCGCCCTCGACCAACTCGCCGCGGAACTCCGCATCCCCGCCGGGGCCCTGCGCGACCTCGGCGCCATCCCCTCGTACTACCTCCACTACTTCTACTGCACGGACCAGGAGATCCGTGCCCAGCAGGCGGGCGGCCACCGCGCCGAGCGGGTCCTCGCGATCGAGAAGGAGCTGCTCTCCCTCTACGCCGACCCCGCCCTCGACCACAAGCCCGACCTGCTGGAGCAACGGGGCGGGGCCTACTACAGCGAGGCGGCGGCCGCCCTGGTGACCAGCCTGCTCACCGGTGACGGCGCCCATCACTACGTCAACGTCCGCAACGACGGTCTGGTGGCCGGTCTGCCGGACGAGGCCGTGGTCGAGGTGGCCGCCGACGTCGACACCGACGGTCCGCATCCGGTGCCCGTACCGCCGTTGCCCCCCGAGATGCTCGGGCTGGTCCAGGCGGTCACCGCGTACGAGACGCTCGCGATCGAGGCGGCCCTGACCGGGGACCGTACGGTGGCCCGCAGGGCGCTGGTGGCCAATCCGCTGGTACGCGAATGGGGGCTCGCCGCCGAGCTCCTCGACGCCCTGCTGGAGGCCAACCGCGCCCACCTGCCCCGGTTCCTCGCGAGCGAGGCCGCCGATGCCTGAGCTGGTGGTGGGCGTCGACGGCGGGAACTCCAAGACCGACCTCGTCCTCGCCGACACCGAGGGCCGGCTGCTGTCCTGGGTGCGGGGCGCGGGCACCCGCCCGCACACCGAGGGCATGGAGACCACCACCGAACGGCTCGCCCGCCTCGGCCGGCACGCACTCACGCAGGCGGGCCTGCCCGCCACGACCCCGGTGGCGGTCGGCGCGTACTTCCTCGCGAACGTCGACCGCCGGGCCCAGGAGCGCCTCGCGCTACGGCAGTTGACCGCACTGGGCGCGGCGGACCAGGTCCTGGTCCGCAACGACACCCTGGCCGTCCTGCGGGCCGGGGCGCCGGACGGCTGGGGGGTGGCGGTGGTGTCCGGCGCCGGTATCAACGCCGCCGCCGTCCATCCGAGTGGCCGCACGGCCCGCTTCCTCTCCCTCGGTGACATCACCGGGGACTGGGGCGGCGGGCTGGCGGTGGCCCGGGCCGGCCTGGGCGCCGCGGTGCGCGCGGGCGACGGACGGGGGCCGGCCACCCGGCTCCGCCAGGAACTGCCGGCACCCTTCGGCATGGACAGCGTGGAAGCCGTCGCGCTGGCCGTGAGCGCCGGTGACATCCCGGTGACCGCACTGCACCGCCTGGCACCCGTGGTCTTCGCGACCGCCGAGAGCGGTGACGCCGTGGCGCGGGGCATCGTGGCACGCCTCGGCGACGAGATCGTCGCCATGGTCACCGCGCTGCTCCGCCGCCTGCGCCTGCTGCGCACCCCGACCCCGGTGGTCCTGGGCGGCGGCACCCTCCAGAACGACCAGCTGCTGCTCCGGGACCACATCGGCGCCGGCCTCGCCGTCGAGGCACCGCTGGCCCGGCCGCGGGTCCTCGACGTGGCCCCGGTCGCGGGCGCGGTGGCGCAGGCCCTGGTGACCGCGGACGCCCCCGCCGACGCGCAGGACCGCCTCCGCAAGTCCATAGCCGCCCGTCGACCACCGGCCGTCCGCGCCGACTGACGCCGCACATCACGATCCCCTGCCGGGAAACGGCTGACGGCCTGCCGTGGAGCCGGGCGAGCCGGTGAAGGGCGGGACCGTGCAGCCGTGCCCGGCCAGGAGGGTCTGGACCTGGTGCACGGCCCCGTCGGTGTCGGCGTTTCGGCCATTTCCGGCACGGAGCTGCCGCGAGCCGGGCCAAGGGTCACCGGCCCGCCGGGGCCGCGCGTGCCGGAAACCACGGGGTGCCCAGCACGACCGAATGACGTGTGTTCGATATCGCCCCCGTGTCGTTGGACCTCATGACTCTGCCGCAGCGACCGTCATAGGGGGAACGATGACCTCGGCCATCACGCAGGATCAGACGCCACAACCGCCGAACGGCAGTCCGCGGGACGACGACCCTCAGGAGGCCGGTGTTCGAGAGGAGGAATACCTCTACCGCGACGAGTCACGACAGCGGGCCGGGTCTCTGCTGACCTCCCGCACCATGGCCCGGCGGCTGCCCTCGCTCGTACGGCGCTCGGTGCGGATGGCCTGGCGGGTGGACCGCGGCGCCACCGTCGGACTGCTGGTGTGCCAGATCGCGACGGGCGTCCTCGCCGCCCTCGGCCTGCTGGCCGTCACGGGCACGATCACCGCGCTGATCTCCTCCGGGGACATCGCCGACCGGCTGCGGGACGCCGCTCCGCAGCTGGCCGTCATCGCCGCGGCCACCGGTCTGCGTGCGCTGCTGGGTATCGCCGTGGTCTGGCTGACCGGCCGGCTGCGCCCGGTGCTCGGCCGGGCGGCGGAGCTGACGATGGTGGAGGCCGCGCTGGGCGCGGAGCTGGCCGCCAACAACAAGCCCGGCTACAACGACGCCTACGACATCGCCGACCGCGGCGCCCTGGCCACGCCCGATCTCGTGGAGGAAGCGCAGGACGTACTCGCGGCGACCTCGACACTCGCGGCCGGCGCGGCCGTGCTGACCGTGCTGCACCCGCTGCTCCTTCCCCTGCTCTTCCTCGCGTGCCTGCCGCAGGCCGCCGCCTACGTCCGTTCCGCACGCGTGATCTACCTCGCCGGGCTGGAGACCTCCGGGCGGCGCCGGATGCTGGGCAAGCTGCGCTGGCACATGGCGTACACGGAGTCCAGCGAGGAGATGCGTGCCTGCCTGGCCGGCCCCTTCCTGGTCGGCCGGTACCGGAAGCTGGCCGCCTCGGTCAACGCGGCCGAACGCACGGCCGCGAACACGGGCGCCTGGATGGGCCTGGCCGGCGCCGTCGCCGGCGGGGTCGCCTCGGCCGCGGTGTGGGCGGCCCTGCTGTGGCTCCTGGCCTCCGGCCGGATGAGCCTGGCGGCCGGGGGCGGCGCCGTCTTCGCTCTCCAGACGGCCACCACCTCGGTGCGCGGCATCATCAACGGCGGGGCCCGCCTGGTGCGCACCGGCTGGTACGTACAGGACTGGCAGAACTTCCTCGACAACGCCCACGGCCAGGCGATGACCGACTCACGCGGGACCGCGGCCCCGACCGCGGCCCCGGAGCGCTTCGAGGTCCGCGACGTCACCTACCGCTACGACGGCGCCCCCAAGGACAGCCTGAGCGGCGTCTCCCTCCACGTGCGGCGCGGCGAGATCGTGGCGCTGGTCGGGGAGAACGGCTCCGGCAAGACGACGCTCTCCCGTCTCCTGTGCGGTCTGCTGCTGCCCACCGAGGGTGACGTGGCCTGGGACCACGCGTCCACGGCCGACCTGGACCCCTGGCGGTCGTGGGAGCACGTCGCGGTGGTCCCGCAGAAGTTCACCTACCTGCCGCTGACGATGCGTGACAACATCACCTTCGGGCAGGGCGACACCAGCGACGCGGCCCTGCTCGCCGCCTGCGAGGCGTCCGGTGCCGCTGAGATGCTGCCGGGGCTCCGCTCCGGCCTCAACACCCTTCTGACCAGCGAGTGGTTCGGCGGACAGCAGCTCTCCGGCGGGCAGTGGCAGCGCCTGGTCCTGACCCGGGCCTTCCATCGGCAGGCGGCGCTGCTTGTGATGGACGAACCCACGGCGGCGCTCGACGCCCGTGCGGAGCACCGGATCTTCTCCGGACTGCGGGAACTGGCCAAGGACCGCGCCGTCCTGCTGATCACGCACCGGCTGACCAATGTCGCCGTCGCCGACCGGATCGTGGTCCTGGACGAGGGCCGGATCGTCCAGGAAGGCAGCTACACCCAACTGACCCGGGAACCGGGGCTCTTCCAGTCCCTGTGGGAACTGCAACGCCGGATGAGCACCGGCAGCGCCTGACCTCCACGATCCCCGATCCATGACGTGCCGCGGCTGCAGTTCGTCAGAGCTAGGAGACAGGGAGGAAAGTCCAGCTCATCTGGCCCTGGGTGAGGCCGGTGCTCCAGGAGGTGACTGCGGCGGGCTGCACGGGTGCGGCGGTGTAGCCGTTGAGGTTGAGGTCGGTGTTGCCGGAAGGGCGGAATGCCGTGTAGCCGGCGTCGGTGGTCGTCGGGTTCCACCACTCGTAGGACTGGAGCGGGTTGGTGTAGAACGGCTGCATGTTGACGGGGGTGGGGTCTTTCAACGCGCTGCTGCTGTTGATGTCGAGAACCTTGCCGGTGGCGGGGTTGTACAGGTAGGTGATGTTCGACGGGGTTCCGTCCGGCTTGCCCTGCTGCCACAGGCAGTACGGGTTGAGGGCCGGGCTGAGCACTTGCAGCTGCACGTTGCTGTCCCCCGTGTCGGCGCAGAGCGCCATGTCGGGTTGGGGAGAGCCGTCGATCGGTCGTGCGGATCGATCCACCAGCAAGCCGGAGGTCCCGACGGTGAACGGTGCGGGGGTGAGTGTGGCCGTGGGTGCCGTCGCGGCCGGGTCCATCATGGTCAACTGCCAGCTCATGGACCGCTGGTCCTGATCCCACGTGGTGAGCATGAGACCTCTGGCCCCGGAGTCGTTGCCGTTCATGTTGATGTTGAGATCGAGGTTGGTGGTCGGGCGTATCGCCACACCGCCGTTGCCGGTCTGGCTGCTGAAGTTGAACTGCTGCAGGGTGACCGCCGACGTACCGGAGAGCTGTGGTTTGAGAGTGAAGCCGACGCCCTGGGCAGGGTTGCCGAGCAGGGTGAGGTATTCGTCAAGGCCGGTGTTGTACAGGTAGTAGTCGTCTCCCACCGGCTTCAGCAACCACTGGCAGTTGGCGCCCAACGTGGTGGTGACGCGCTTGACGGCCGCGAAGTGCTGAGAGTTGGGGGAGCCGTACCCGCACAGCGACCCGCCGCCGGCGGTGAGGACGAGGGTGAGCGAGACGGCGTGCGCGGACGCCGCGGCCACGATCACGGTGCTGACGCTCAGGGCGGCTGCCACCAGGCAGCGCAGGACATGCCCAAGACGGAGGCAGGTGACTAACAGAGACACGTCGGACGCCTTTCGCAGGAGGAAGGATGGTTCGGTGTCGGCTCGCCCGGTCACCGCCGTGGCGTCGCGCGGCACTGAGATATTAGGGACCCGGACAGGTTGCGCGTGACCGGTCGGCGCCGATACAGCCAGGGCCGCTCGCGCAGGACGCCCCTGTATTGAATGAAGCATTCAACATCCTTAACATCATCAGGTGGCTTCATTCATCAGACTCAGATGCGCGGCCGCCCTGTTGCTGGCCGTCGGACTCGCGGCCCCGGCGGCACCCGCCGCGGCCGAACCGTCTCGGCCCGTTCCCCAGGTCTGGCCGACCCCGCAGAGCATGCGCACCGTACCCGGCCGGATCCCCGTCCCCGACCGGGTCGTCGAGGTCGTCGGCCGCGGTACCGACCCGTCGGCCCGGAAGGTCGTCGAGGCGGCGCTCAAGGCCGCCGGCGCCGGCCGTGTCACGGCTGTCGACGCCGGTGACCGGCCGCCGGCCGCCGCGCTGACCGTCTACGTCGGCGGTCCCGGCGAGAACGGCGCCACCGCCGGGGCACTGAAGGAGCTCAGGGCCGGCTCCCCCACCGGTCTCGCCTCCGGCGGCTACGTCCTCGCCTCGGGCCGCAGCCGGGGCAGGACCCTGCTCGCCCTCTCCGGCGTCGACACCACCGGCACCTTCTACGCGGCCCAGACCCTGCGCCAACTCCTCGACGGCACGCACGCGTTGCCGGTGACCACCGTCCGGGACTGGCCGAGCGCCGCCCTGCGCGGGGTGGTCGAGGGCTTCTACGGAACCCCCTGGACCCACGCCGAGCGGCTCAGCCTGCTCGACTTCTACGGCCGGACGAAGCAGAACGTGTACGTCTACTCCCCCAAGGACGACGACTATCTGCGCGCCCGCTGGCGGGACGAGTACCCGCCGGCCGCGCTGGCCCGGTTGAGGGAACTGGTCGACCGGGCCACCGCCGACCACGTCCGCTTCACCTACGCGCTCTCCCCCGGCCTGTCGGTCTGCTACTCCTCCGGCGCCGATGTCAAGGCGCTGACCGCGAAGTTCGACTCGCTGTACGCGATCGGCGTCCGCTCCTTCGCGGTCCCGCTGGACGACATCAGCTACACGCGCTGGAACTGCCCCGAGGACGAGAAGGAGTTCGGCACGGGCGGCGGTGCGGCCGGTGCCGCGCAGGCGCGTCTGCTGAACACCGCGTGGCAGGAGTTCTCCGCCGGGCACACCGGGCTCCAGCCCCTGGAGATGGTCCCCACCGAGTACTCCGACCTCGCCGACTCCCCGTACAAGAAGGCGCTGCGGGAGCGGCTCGACCCGTCGGTGGTCGTGGAGTGGACCGGCGTCGGGGTCATCGCGCCCACCATCGGCACGGACCAGGTGCGGCAGGCCCGCGAGGTGTACGGCCACCCGATCCTGGTCTGGGACAACTACCCGGTGAACGACTACGTGACCAGCCGCCTGCTGCTCGGCCCCTACACGGGCCGCGAGGCGGGCGTCGCCACGGAGGCGGTCGGCGTCACCGCCAACCCGATGGTCCAGGGCGAGGCGAGCAGACTGGCCCTGTTCACCTCGGCCGACTACCTCTGGAACCCGGCCGCGTACAACCCGCGCCGGGCCTTCCTCGCGTCCGTCCGCGACCTCGGCGGTCCCGGGGCCGCCTCATGGCTGCGGATCTTCGCCGAGAACAACTACTCCTCCCAGCTGGACGCGACCGAGTCCCCGACGCTCGCCGGGCTGATCGCCGTCTTCCGCAAGGCGTACGGGGAGGACCGCGGTCTCGACCGGGCCTCGGCCGCGCTCAGGGGCTACTTCGCCGACATGGCCGCCACACCCGCCCAGTTGCGCGCCCGTCTCGGCAACCCCGGGTTCCTGGAGGAGACGTCGGCGTGGCTGGACAAGCTCGGCAGGTACGGCAGCGCGGGCGAGACGGCCGTGGACCTGCTGCTGGCGGACAAGGCGGGGAACACGGACGCGGTGTCGACGTACTGGACCCGGCTGCGGACCGAACGGAAGGAGCTGGACGCCGTCCCGCAGCAGGTCTCGCCAGGCGTGATGGACCAGTTCCTCTACACGACGATGCTGGAGACCGCCCCCGACCCCGGGGTCGACGCCTCCTTCTCCCCGTCGTCCCTGTCGCTGCGCCCCGGCGCCTCGCAGACCGTGACGCTCGGACTCTCCGACAAGCGGTCCACCGTGGCGAAGACCGTCGACTGGCGGCTCGACGTGCCCGACGGGGTCACCGCGTCTCCCGCCGGGGGAACCGTGACCGTCCCCGCCGGGGGCAGCGCCTCGGCGACCGTCACGCTGACCGGCGGCACGCAGGGCGTGCACGCGGTGGTCGCCGAGGGCACCGGCGTGCTCTCCCGGGCACTCCCCGTCCAGGTCACGGACGGCTCCGGGGACTACCGCGCGCTGACGGCGGACTTCAGCGGCGCGTCGGTCAGTTCGATCGACCTTGCCACCGGGACCACGACGGACATCGCGGTCGGCGACAACCCGGGCGAGGTCGTGGTGAGCGCCGACGGCCGGACCGCGTACGCCGCCGACCAGGGCTCGGACACGGTCAGCGTGATCGACGTGGCGAAGGGCAAGGTCACCGCCACGGTCGCCGTGGGCAGGGTCCCCGCCGGCCTCGCACTCACGCCGGACGGCGGGACGCTGTGGGTGGCCGACTACACCGACGGCACCGTGGAGTCGATCGACACGAACACCCTGAAGACGAGCACGCCGATCACCGTCGGCTCCGGCCCCGAGAACATGGCGGTCACTCCGGACGGCAGGACCCTCTACGTGGCGAACATCCACGACAACACGGTCACCCCCGTCGACCTCGCGACGCGGAAGGCGGGCACGGCGATCCCCGTGGGCCCCGGCCCCTTCAACGTGGTCGCCGCGCCCGACAGCGGAACGGTGTACGTCTCCGACTCCGGCGGCTCGACGGTCACCCCGATCGACACCGCGACGAACGAGCCCGAACCGACCCTCCTGGTCTCCGGCCAGGCGTACGGGCTCGCTCTCTCCCCGGACGGCCGCACCCTCTGGGTCAGCCCGAGCAACGGTGACCATGTCACCCCGGTGGACACGGTGACCGGCACCCCCGGCACCAGCGTCCCGGTGGGCAGGTCGGCCTTCGACGTGGCCCTGGACTGGAACGGCACCACGGCGTACGTCACCACGGCGGACGGAAACGCACTGGTGCCGGTCGACACGGCGACCGGCACCACCGGGTCACCGCTGACCACAGGCGCCTATCCACTGGCGGTGGCCCTCACTCCGGTGCCCGTGCCGTAGGGACCACCCGCCCGGGCGGCGGAGCCGCAGCGATCTGCGGCTCCGCCGGCTTCGCCGCGGCCCCTCAGCTGGCGGTGCGCCGGATCCGTCCCGCGTACTTCTTCTCCAGCTCCAGATTCCCCTCGAAACCGCCGGGGACGTTCGCCGACACGTAGACCGGCGGCCGTTCCCCCGCGGTGAGCAGCAGTCCGGACGCCTCGGCGACGGCCATCTGCACCAGCGTCACCCCGGTCAGCGTGGACAGCGCGGACACCGCCCCGCCTCCCGGCAGTTCGAGCAGCGCGTCGCCCACCGGCGCGGCGTTGTCCAGCACCACGTCGGCCAGATCGAGGAGCTTCTTCCCGCTCGCGTGGCCCGCGGGAACCGCGCGCGTGTGCGTGAGCGAGGTGATCGCGAGGATCCTGTGCCCCTGCTCCTTGGCATGCAGGGCCATCTCCACGATGACGTTGTTGACACCGGAGTTGGAGACGATCACGAACAGGTCCTCGGCATGCGGTGCGGCCAGGTCGTAGAGACGTGCGGCAATCCCCGGCGCGCGCTCCAGCAGCGGGTCGTCGAGGACGCTCGGATCGTCACCGCCGAAGAGGACGAGGTCGGCCATCTGGAGCCGGTTCGTCGGCACCAACCCACCGGCCCGGCCGGCGACTTCGAGGACCATCGCCTGGGAGTGCCCGGTACCGAACGCCTGGATCACACCGTCTCCGCGCACGCAGTCGACGATGAGTTCGGCGGCGCGGCGGACGTCGTCCCGCGCGGACTCGGTGACGTGACGGAGGACGGCCAGGCTCCGCTCGGCGAAGCCCTGGGCGCTGACTGACTCGACGGACACGCTGCACTCCCTCTTGATGGCTTGAACCACCACACAGCCAGAGATAGATGAATCAATAAACCATACCACGGTCCTGGTATTCAATAAGTGGACAGAAGGGTGGCTGATACCTTCTCTGCATGCCTGCGACGGACGTCACCACACTGATCCGCACCGAGCTGCCCCGGCTGGCCGGTTCCCTGCGGAAGGTCGGCGAGCTGATCCTGGAGGATCCGGCCGCCGTCACCCACTGCTCGGCCGCCGAACTCGGCCGACGCACCGGCACCTCCCAGGCCACGGTGACCCGGTTCTGCCGGGCCATAGGGCTCGAGTCCTACCAGCACCTGCTGATCGAACTGGCCCAGGAACGAGGCCGCAGCGAGGTCTCCGACTGGGGCAGCGCCGAGATCGGCCCGGACATCTCCCCCGACGACGGCCTGGAGCGGGTCGTGCAGGTCGTCGGCAACGCCGACCTGCGCGCGGTGCAGCAGACCATCGACCGGATCGACCTGGACGCCGTCGAGCGCACCGCCCAGGCGATGGCCCGGGCCCGCCGGATCGACGTGTACGGCGTCGGCGGAAGCGGCGCGGTGGCCCAGGAGACCGAGACCCGGCTGTTCCGGATCGGCTGCTCGGTGCGCGGCTGGTCCGAGGTGCACGGCGCCGCCACCTCCGCCGCCCTGCTCACCCCGGCCGACCTCGCCATCGGCATCTCGCACTCGGGCGCCACCCGGGAGACCATCGAGCCGCTCGAACTGGCCAGCGAGCGCGGCGCGACCACCGTGGCGATCACCTCGGACCCGCGCTCGCCGCTGGCCAGGGTCGCCGACATCCGGCTCATCTCGGCCTCACCCGCGGAGACCGGCTTCCCCGGGCGCACCGGCAGCATCGGCGGCCGGCACTCCGTGCTGGTCCTTCTCGACTGCCTCTACGTACGGGTTGCGCAGCTCACCTACCAGCGCTCCAGCGCCTCCCTGGCGCTGACCGACCACATCACGCCACAGCACGCGCTGAAGAGCCGCCGGGGCCGGTGACCCTGACGCGAAGCGTATGAATGAACCACCCGAGATCGGCGAAGGTGGTTGTTTGAACCATCCCATCGGTGCAGGATGGGGCTCTTCCACTCACCGGTAGGAGCCCCATGCGCGTCACCTCTGTCGAGTCGACCGAGTTGTTCGTCGGCAGCCCCGAGCAGCCGCACCAGGTGGTGGCGGCCGAGGTCGAGCACATACCGGGCCGTACGGTCCGGCTGACCGTCGCGGGCCGGACCGTACGCGCTGTCGGGGAGATCTCCGCGACCGTCGGCGAGGACGGCACCGTACGCGCCGAGATCCCCGTGACGGGTGGCAGCGGCCCGATGACGGTCACCGCCGTCGACGGTGACGAAGTCGCGAGCGCGAGCGGTGAGTTCACGGTCGCCGAGCCGGGCTGGACCATGTTCATGGTCAGCCACTTCCACTACGACCCCGTCTGGTGGAACACCCAGGCGGCGTACACCGAGACCTGGGACGTCGCCGACGACCCGGCCGCCACCGGACTGCCCGCCCGCACCTTCGACTCGCGCGGCCAGTCCGGGATGAGCCTGGTGCGCGCCCACTGCGATCTCGCCCGGCGCGACCCGGCGTACACCTTCGTGCTGGCGGAGGTCGACTACCTCAAGCCGTACTGGGACGCCTTCCCGGAGGAGCGCGCCTTCCTGCGCCAGCTGATCCGCAGCGGCCGGGTCGAGATCATGGGCGGCACCTACAACGAGCCCAACACCAACCTCACCGGCGCCGAGGCGACCGTACGCAACGCCCTGTACGGGGACGGGTACCAGCGGGCGATCCTCGGGGCGTCCCCGGAGACGGCCTGGCAGCTGGACGCGTTCGGGCACGACCCGCAGTTCCCGGGGATCATGGCGGACGCGGGCGTCTCCTCCAGCTCGTGGGCGCGCGGGCCGTTCCACCAGTGGGGGCCGACGCTCTCCGTGTTCGGGGAGGAGCCGCGGGATCCGAAGCGGATGCAGTTCCCCGCGGAGTTCGACTGGATCGCCCCCTCGGGGCGCGGCATCCTCACCGCGTACATGGTCAACCACTACGGCGCGGGCTGGCGGATCGACAACGCACCGACGCTGCCGGCGGCGGAGGCCGAGGCCCTCAAGCTGTTCCAGGGGCTCAGGCAGGTCGCGCTCACCCGCAACGTGCTGCTGCCGGTCGGCGGGGACTACGCGCCGCCGTGCCGCTGGGTGATGGCCATCCACCGTGACTGGAACGCCCGTTACGTCTGGCCGCGCTTCGTCAGCGGCATCCCGCGGGACTTCTTCGCCGCCGTGCGCGCGGAGCTGGCCGCCGAGGGACGCCGGGCCTCGCCGCAGACCCGGGACATGAACCCGGTCTACACCGGCAAGGACGTCTCCTACATCGACACCAAGCAGGCCCAGCGGTACGGCGAGACGCTCCTCGCCGACGCGGAGGCCTGGGCGACGCTCGCCTCCCTGGTCACCGGGCACGCCTACCCGGACGCGGCCCTCGACAAGGCCTGGCGGCAGCTGGTCTACGGCGCCCACCACGACGCCATCACCGGCTCCGAGTCCGACCAGGTCTACATCGACCTGCTGACCGGCTGGCGGGAGCTGGCCGACCTCGCCGGGACCGTGCACGCCGACGCCACGCAGGCGCTCGCCGACAGCGTGGCACCCGGTACCGGGGCGGACCTGGTCGTCTTCAACTCCGCGACCTGGCAGCGCCGGGACGTGCTCACCGTCGACGACCCGGGCCTCGTCCCCGTCGACGACGACTCCGGGCCGCTGCCCGCCGTACGCGAGGACGACGGCACACTCAGGGTCGTCGTGCCGGAGGTCCCGGGCCTCGGCCTGAAGACCCTGCCGCTGGCCGCGGGCTCCGTCCCCGGGTGGGTCACCGGCGAGGGCGCGACCATCCGCAACGAGTTCTACGAGGTGACGGTCGACCCGGCCCGCGGCGGCGCCGTCAGCGGCCTCAGGGCCCTGGCCGAGGGCGGCCGGGAGCTGCTGCGCCCCGGCGACATCGGCAACGAGCTGGTCGTCCAGGAGGAGTTCCCCCGCCACCCGCGCTTCGGCGAGGGCCCCTGGCACCTCACCCCGACCGGCACGACCGCCGCACGCAGCGGTGACGTCACCGCGGACATCGATGTCGAGCACTCCCCCGCCGGCTCCCGGATCACCGTCCGGGCCGACCTCGGGCTCTTCAGGTACACCCAGCGGCTGACCCTGTGGACGGGCGTCGACCGGCTGGACCTCACCACCACGATCGACGGGTACGACGGCGCCGACCGCCTCATCCGGGTGCGCTGGCCGTCCGACGTGCGGGGCGGGCTGCCGGTGCACGAGGTCGCGGACGCGGTGATCGGACGCGGGTTCGGGTTCGTGGAGGTGGACAGCGAGCGGTTCCCCTGGACGCTGGACAACCCCGCCAACACCTGGTTCGCCCTCGGGTCCACGGCCCGCGTCGCGGTCCACGACGGCTCCGGGACACTGCTGGGCCACCGGTCGGTCGGGGTCGCGGAGCTGGTGTACGCCGGCTGGGACGAGGCCGGTGAACTGGGCGCCCCGCTCGCGGCGGCCCTGGTCCGCACGGGTGTCACCGCCACCTCGACGATCGCGGGCGGCCCCCGCTACGGCGACCTGGAGGTCGACTCCAACCTGCCCGATCTGCGCATCGCGGTGGGCGGGCCGGAACGCAACTCCCTGGTCGCCGAGGCGCTCGCCATGGACCCGGCGGCCGGCCGCGAACTGCGCCGGCAGCTCGCCGAGCGGGGCACCGCCTCCGTCTGGGTCGCGCCCCGCGCCTCCCTGCGCGAGGAGTGGGTGCCCGGCGCGGACCTGCGTGACCTGGAGCGGCTGCCGCTGCTCGTGATCGCGGGCGCGGACGCCGAGGGCGACGCCAAGGCGGTCGACGCGCTCGTCGCCGACCTCGGCGACTTCACCGTCTCGGCCACCGCCGCGGGCGGCGGCGAGGCCCTGCCGCCCGGGGACGCCTGGGACGGGCGCGGCTTCGCCGTCCTGAACCGGGGCACACCCGGCTGTGTGGTGACCGCGTCCGGCGATCTCTGCATGTCCCTGATGCGGTCCTGCACCGGCTGGCCCTCCGGCATCTGGGTCGACCCGCCCCGGCGTACCGCGCCCGACGGCTCGGCGTTCCAGCTCCAGCGCTGGTCGCACACGTTCGAGTACGCGGTCGTCGCGGGCGAAGGCGACTGGCGGGCGCTGGAGCTGCCCGCCCGTGGGCACGCGTACAACCATCCGCTGACGGCACGTGTGCGGGGCGGGGGCGGGAGTCCCGTGCTGCCGCGCACGGCCTCCCTGCTGGTGGTGGAGCCCGCTCGCGAGGTGATCCTCGACGCGCTGAAGCCGGTGGGCTCACCGCTGGCCCGGGGCGGTACGGGCCCGGTGGACCCGGGGCGCGGGGTCGTGGTGCGGGTGCACGAGGTGAACGGGCAGCCGGTGCGGGCGCGGGTGCGCGGCCCGGTCGGGTGGGCCGGGGGCGCGCGAGCCGACGTACTGGAGCGGGCCGGGGAGCCGCTGGCGCCGGAGGACGGCGGCTCGCTGGCCGTGCAGCTGACCGGCTTCGAGGTGGCCACGGTGCTGGCGACGCCGGTCGCCGCCGCCGGGTGCCCGGGTCCCGGGGTCGCGGCGCACGAGCCGGCCCAGCCGGTGCAGACCCGGTACTGGCTGCACAACTCGGGCCCGGCGCCGCGCGGCAACATGCCGGTCGCGCTGTACCTGTCGCCCACGTCCCTGACCGCGGCCGGTCCGGTCACGGCGACGGTCCGGGTCAGCTCGGAGCTCACGGACGCGCCGGTGTCCGGCACGGTGGCCTTCGAGGTGCCGGACGGCTGGGCCGCGGAGCCCGCGTCGCTGCCGTACGCGCTGGGTCCCGGCGGGTTCACGCTGGCCGAGGTCACGGTGACACCGGCGCCGGACGCCGAGCCCGGACGCCACCGGCTCGCCGCGCGGCTGTCGTACCGCGGGCAGACGTACGAGGACGTGGTGGGCCTGGACGTGCCCGGCGGGCCGCCGGCGGGGCCCGGCCTGGAGTGCGCGCTGGGCATCGAGCGGGTCACGGTACGACGGGGGGAACGGGTCCGGGTCCCGGTCGCCCTGCGCAACACCACCCGGGGCCCGGTCACCGGCCAGTTGTGGGCCGTCTCCTCGTGGGGCACGTGGTCGGGGGTCGTCCCGGGCCTCCAGGGCTTCGCGGTGCCCGCCGGGGAGCAGGCGGAGGCCGTGATCGAGGTGGACGGCGCAGCCGTGCCGCCCGGCGCGTACTGGCTGATGGCGAAGGCCGCGTGGCACGGCTGCGTGGCGTACACGGAGGCCGTGGTGCTGGAGGTGACGGATGAGTGAGGAAGTACGGCCGGCCGGCGGGCGGCATCCCCGCGGAGCACCGCACGGTCACCCCCGCACCGGCCCCCCGGCGGGCGCCGGCGGTGCCCACGCCGCCCTCATCGGCGCCGACCCGGTGCCCAGGTCCCGGGTGGACGCCCTGCTCGCCGCCGTTCCCGCCCGGGACCCCGAGAGCTCCAGGACCGAGTCGCTCGCGCGGGCGGAGCGGCAGCGGCGGCGGTGGGCGACGCAGGTGGTCGTGGCCGACGAGCTCGCCCGGCGGGAGTGCGCCGCGCGGGGGCTGGAGGTGCCGTGCGAGGTGTCCGGGGAGCGGCTGCTCGCGGTCGCCGGGAGCGAGGTCGCCGACCTGGGCAGCATCGTCGCCGCGGCGCTGGCCCACTCGGCGGCGGCGCGGGCCCTGTTGGCGGCTCTGGAGGCCGAGCGCGTGGTGCCCGAGGCCGACGTGCGGGACTACTACGAGCGCAATCGGGACCGCTTCCTGACCCCGGACGCGCTCAGACGCGGGGTCGACCCCTTCGGGAGGACCGCGCCCGGTGACGTCCTGCCGTACGAGAACGTCCGCGAGGGCGTCCTGCGCGAGTTGCGCCGCGCGGCGGGCCGGCGGGCGTTCTTCGGCTGGCTGGACCTCGCCCGCAGCGCCGTCGTGTACGCGCACGGGCACGAACACCCGGGCGATCCCGCCCATCCGGACCACGAACACCGTCACTGACGCGCCTCCGACAGCCGTACGGAACCTAAACGCAACACGGCCAGGCATTGACCTCCGATGACTTCTGGTCCACATTTTCATCAATCGGAGTCCAAGTTGGTGATTTGAACCAGCTGTATTTCCTGACTCGCCCGGTCGCAGGAGGGCCCATCACATGCGCGCAAGAAGACTGACCCGCACCCTGACCTGTATCGCCGTGCTGTCGCTGGCAGCCGCCGGCTGCGGTCTGTCCGGCGGCTCCGGCAACGGGGAGGCCACCGCGGGTGGTTGCAAGGTCGACAAGGGGAACGTCGGGTCGGGGAAGCTGACCGGCGACGTCAAGGGCACGATCACCTTCCAGACCACCAACCTGAAGAAAGACTTCGGTGACTTCTTCAACGGGGTGATCGCCGACTTCCAGAAGGCGCACCCCGGCACCAAGGTCAAGTGGATCGACGACCCCGGCGACAACACCTTCACCAGCCGGACCGTCGCCGACGCCCAGGCCTGCACGATGGCCGACGTCATCAACGTCAACGCGCCCACGGCGACCGCCCTCACCAAGGCCGGCTACCTGCTCGACGTCGGCACCAAGGACCCCGACGCGGCCAAGCCCTTCGTCCCGTCGTTCTGGAAGACCGCCACCTTCGCGGACGCCTCGGGCACGTCGGTCCACACCACGCTGCCCTGGTACACCGGCGGCGTGCTGCTGACGTACAACAAGGACCTGCTGGAGAAGTCCGGCATCGACCCGGCCAAGGCGCCGACGACCGTCTTCGGGCTCTTCGCCGACTACGAGAAGATCGCCAAGGCCGCCGACGGCAAGTACTTCGCGACGATGGCCAACCCCGTCTGGCGCATACCCGCCGACTTCGACCAGATGGGCATCAAGGTCCTCTCCGGCGACGGCAGGTCCGCCGTCTTCGCCGACGACCCGCGCACCACCCAGTGGGTGGAGTGGATGGCGAAGCTGTACAAGGAGGGCGCGATGCCGAAGGACTCGCTGTCCTCGAGCAACGACCCGTCCACCCTCTACAGCCAGGGCAAGGTCGCGTACGGCTCGACCAACCCGAGCTTCGTGCGGTTCGTGAAGCAGAACAGCCCGTCGGTGTACGCCAAGACGGCGGTCGGTCAGCAGCCCTACGACGCCCTCGGCGTCGCCTCCGCCGGCGCCCCGCAGTACATCTCGGTCGCCGCGACCAGCAAGCACGCCCCGGTGGCGCTCGCGTTCGCGGAGTTCCTCACCGACGCCGAGAACCAGACGGCCTGGTGCAAGGACCCCGATGTCGTAATCTTCCCGACCACCACGAAGTCGCTGGACGACCCGTTCTTCCAGAACGTCACCGGCACCGACCCGTTCTCGCAGGCCCGCAAGCTCGTCGCCGACCAGCTCAAGACGGCCTCCACCAACCAGACCAACCTCTCCCCGGCCGTGCAGAACGCCATCGTGGCCCAGGTGCAACTGGCCATGCAGGGCAAGAAGAGCGCGGCGGACGCCGTCAAGGACGCCCAGGACAAGGCGAACGAGCTGCTGAAGCAGGGCAGCTGACGGTGACGGCACAGATCACGAACCCGGTGTCCGGCGCGGTGCCCCAGACCGCCGCGCCGGCCCCGGCCCCCTCCCGCCTCCGCCGACTCGCCAAAGCCGTGCTGCCCGGTCCCGCCCCCGGGGCCAACGGAGCGGCCATGTACCGCCGTTGGTGGCTGCCGTGGCTGTGGACCGCCCCCGCGATCGGGTGCGCGGTGGTCTTCGGGGTGTTCCCGTTCCTCAACACGGTCATCCTGTCGTTCACCGACGCCAAGCCGCTGGGCGGCGCCGCGGGCTTCGTCGGACTCGACAACTACACGCGGATGCTCCAGGACGACGACTTCTGGCTCGCCACCCGCAACAGCGTCCTGTACGCGGTGATCGTCGTGCCGCTGATGGTGCTGCTGCCGCTGATGCTGGCCGTCCTGGTGGAGAAGAACCTGCCGGGCATCGGCTTCTTCCGATCGGCCTTCTACACACCGGTGTTGGCCTCCAGCGTGGTCGTCGGCCTGAGCTGGCAGTGGCTGCTGGCCGACGACGGACTGGTCAACACCTGGCTCCAGAAGGCCCACCTGATCAGATCGGCGATCCCGTTCCTGTCGGACTCGTGGCTGATCCTGCTGTCCGCGATGGGCCTGACCCTGTGGAAGGGCCTCGGCTGGTACATGGTCTTCTACCTGGCCGCCCTCGGGAACGTGCCCAAGGAACTGCACGAGGCCGCGCAGATGGACGGCGCCGGTGCCGTGCGCCGCTTCTGGCACATCACGATCCCCGGGGTACGGCAGGCCATGATGCTCGTCGGCACCCTCACCGGCATCGGCTCGCTGCGCGTGTTCACCGAGATCTACATGCTCGGCAGCTCCACCGGCGGCCCCGGCGGCGCCGACCGCACCCTGCCGTTCTACATCCGGGACGTCGGCCTGGACCCGATCACCGGCAACGCGGGATACGGCTCGGCCGTCAGCGTGGCCCTGTTCGCGCTGACGTTGGGGCTGACCCTGCTGGCGCAGCGCCTCACCAAGGAGGACGAGTCATGACGGCGAGTGTCGTCGAGACCAAGGGCCGTCGCCTGATGCCGCGTTGGCGTGACTACGGCCGTCCGCGCGAACTCCTGGTCCGCTACCTGCTGTTGCTCCTCGTGCTCGGCCTCACCGTGGGCCCGCTGCTGTGGCAGCTCCTCGCCTCCCTGAAGGGCACGAGCGAGGACGTCTTCGGCGCGGACGCCACGCTGCTGCCGCACCATCCGACGCTGCGGGCCTACCGGACGGTCTTCGACCAGGTGCCGGTGTGGTCGTACATCAAGAACAGCCTGATCGTGGTCGCCCTGTCGATCACCAGTCAGCTGGTCTTCTCCACGACCGCCGGCTACATGCTCTCCAAGCCCGCCTGGAAGGGCCGCAAGGCGGTCTGGGTGGTGCTGGTCGCCTCGATGATGTTCCCGTTCGAGTCGATCATGGTCTCGCTGTTCATCAGCATCCGCGACCTGGGCCTGGTCGACAGCCTGGCCGGCGTGTGGCTGCCCGGCTTCGTCGGCGCCATCAACGTCCTGCTGATGCGCGGCGCGTTCCTCGCGGTCCCGCGCGAGATCGAGGACTCGGCGATGCTGGACGGCGCGAACGAGTGGCAGCGCTTCAGGTACCTGTACCTGCCGTCCGCGTGGGGCGCGATCATGGTGGTCGTCATCAACACCTTCATCAGCGCCTGGGACGACTTCCTGTGGCCGCTGATCGTGCTGCGCTCCGAGAGCAACATGACCCTGACGCTGGGACTTTCCCGCCTGCAGAGCTCGTCGTTCGGCTACGACCAGCGGATGGTCATGGCCGGTTCGGTGATCTCCGTGATTCCGGTGCTCGTGCTGTTCGTGATCACGCAGCGGTGGTTCTACAAGGGCGTGTCCTCCGGAGCGGTCAAGATCTGAGGTCCAGGGTCAGCGGTACGGCGGTGAGGGCCGCCCGTGCCGAGCAGGCGACCCGGATCTCCGCGACGTCGGCGCCGGCCAGTCGGTCGGCGCCGAGTCGTGCCACCACCGTGCGGCACTCGCCCGGGGCGAGGTCGACGCCCTCGAACGCGCACAGTTCGAGGGTGCGCGGCCAGGTGGCGGTGATCATCCGCCGCAGATAGACCTGCACGACCGAACGCCCTTGCCGCACACCGGCGTTGGTGACCTCGACGGACACGGTGCGGCCTTCGAGCCGGGGCGTGCCGAACACGAACTCCGTGTACGCCAGTCCGTGCCCGAAGGAGTAGGCGGGCTCGGCGCTCTCGTCGACGTAGCCGACGTACTCGGTGTCCTTGTGGTTGTAGTAGACGGGGAGTTGGGCGGCCGACCGCGGCACGGAGACGGGGAGCCGGCCCGTCGGTTCCGCGAGCCCCAGCAGCACCTCGGCGATCGCCTCGCCGCCCCAGGGGCCCGGATACCAGGCGGTGAGCAGGGCCGGCGCGGTGTCCGGGACGACATGCGGGCGCCCCTGGACCAGCACGACCGCGGTGGGCGTACCGGTGGCCACGACGGCGTCCAGCAGCGCGTACTGGGCGGCGCCGAGCCGGAGTCCGGCAAGGTCCACGCCCTCGCCGCAGGTCATGTCCGAAACGGCTTTGCGTGCGGCCCCGTTGGCGTCGAACTCGGTGTCGGTGCCGCGGGCGCTGCTGCCGCCCAGCACCAGCACGGCGAGGTCGGAGCCGGCGGCCTCGGCGATCGCGGCCGGGATCCCGGAGCGGTCGTCGCCGGTCAGTGCGCAGCCCCGGGCGTGCCGGATGTCGAGGCCGGGCGGGGCGAGGCGGCGCAGGGCGTCGAGGACGCTGCTGCCGGTGCCGGGGAGCTGTGGGGCCGTGTAGTCGCCCGACTGGTGCGCGGTGGTGGCTGCCTGGGGTCCCAGTACGGCGATGCGGGAGACGTCGGCGCCGATGGGCAGCACGTCGTCGTTGCGCAGGAGGGTGACGGCGGCGCGGGCGACTTCCTTGCTGATGTCCGCACCCGCTTCGGGCGCGAAGGACATGCGGGACGTTGGAGACACGGAGGACGTGGGGGACGTGGGGGTCCCGTCGAAGAGCCCCAGACGGAACTTGAGCCGCAGGACCCGGGCGACGGCGGCGTCGAGCACGGCCTCCTCGACGAGCCCGCGCTCGACCGCCTCCTCCAGCCGTGTGAAGCCCTCGTCCCACAGGCTCAGATCGACACCGGAGTTGAGAGCGAGCGCGCCCGCGGACACCGTGTCACCGGTGATGCGGGCCAACCGGTCGACGGCCAGGCCGTCCGCCATGACCAGGCCCTCGAAACCCCAGTCGTCGCGCAGGAGTCCGGTGAGGAGGGCGCGGTTGCCGGAGCAGGGCATGCCGTCGACCTCGTTGTACGCCGACATGACGGCGGCGGCGCCCGCGCGTACGCCGGCCCGGGCTGCGGGGAGGTGGATCTCGTGGAGCTCGCGCCGGCCGAGTTCGGACTCGGCGGAGTTTCGGCCGCCGACGGTGGCACCCTGGCCGGCGAAGTGCTTGAGGACGACGGGGGCCTTGTCGGCGGCGAAGGGCCCGCCCGAGCAGGCCGCGCCCTGCATGCCGCGGACCAGCGCCTGCGTCAGCCGCGCGGCCAGGTACGGGTCCTCGCCGAAGCACTCCTCGGTGCGGCCCCAGCGCGGGTCGCGGGAGATGTCGAGCGCGGAGACGAGGGCCACGTGGCCGCCGCGGGCCCGGAGTTCGGCGGCGGCGTGGGCGGCGGCACGCTCGTACAGGGCGGGGTCCCAGGTGGCGCCGACGGCCAGGTTGACCGGCAGGACCGTGCCGTCGAGTGCCATGAGGCCGTGCGGGACCTCCTCCACGAACAGCGCGGGGATGCCGAGCCGGCTGCGTTCCACTACATGCCGCTGCACCGACTCGGCGAGGGCCGCGCCGTGTTCTGCTCGCGGCCCGTTGGTGTGGTCGACGCCGGACCAGGCGTCGGCGCGCTGAAGTCCGTACAGGGCACCGAGTCCCGCGAAGCGCTCGGTCTCGGCGTGGAGGGCGCCGGTGAGTTCGAAGCCGCCGTCGGCGGTGCGCCGGTAGGCGTCCCAGCCGTACATCCGCTGGTTGAGCTGCCCCGCCTTCTCCCGCAGGGTCATCCGGGAGAGCAGATCCCGGACGCGGGCGTCGACGGGGGCGGTGGGGTCGCGATAGAGGACGTCGTTCACCGGTGCCTCCCGTCGTACATGATCCGGGCCAGCGCCACCGCGCCCGGTCCCCCGTCGGCCACCCAGTCGAGGCTCAGGCCGAGGAGGTGGAGGCGCTCGGTCAGCGGGGCGGTCAACGGGCCGTCCGGGCCGAGGAGGCCGCCGGTGGCGACGATGCGCTCGCCCGGGCCGGGCTCCAGCGCGCGCACGGTGTCGAGGAGGTGGTCCGCGGCTTCGTCGAGGATCTCCGACGCGACGGCGTCCTTCTCGGCCGCCGCCCCGGCGACCAGCGGGGCGAACCGGGCGAGCCGGACCGGCGGGTCGGCCAGCACGGCGGGCAGCAGGTGCCGGCGGAAGTCCTCACGCCGGGCGCGGGACCAGCCGGGAACGTCGGTGCCCGGGGCGTCCGCGCCGACCGGACCGGGGGCGCCGTCCTGGTCGTACGACGACACGTCCGCCGTGGGCAGGGCGTCCGCCGGCAGGCCGAGCGCGCGCCCGACCCGCCCGGCCAGTGCGGTCGCCCGCCCGCGCCCGTCCGCCATGCGCAGGGCGGCCCGTACCGCGCTGCGTCCGATCCAGAAGCCGCTGCCCTCGTCGCCGAGGAGCCAGCCGTCGCCGTCCACGGTGGTCGTGGCCCGCCGGCCGGCGATGCGTACGGCGACCGCGCCGGTCCCCGCGACCAGGGCGAGTCCGTCGGCCGGGGCACCGGGACCCGCGGCGAAGGCGGCCTCGATGTCGCTCCAGATGCCGACCGGTCCCTCGGGCACCCCGAGCCGGCGCAGCGCCGCGGTGAGGGCGGTGCGGGCCCGGACGGTCCCGGGATCGTCGTCGGCGGCGGCCGTGGCGCCCGCGAACCCGGCGGCCACGGCGACGACCCGGGTCCGGGCGCCCTCGGGCAGGACCCCGGCGAGCGCCTCGGCGAGGTCGTGGGTGAGCTGCCGCGGTGGCACGGTCAGTGCGTTGCCCGGACCGGCGGCGGCCTCGGCCAGCACACGGCCGTCGGCGGCAGCGGCGAGGACGGCGCGGGTGCGGGTGCCACCGGCGTCGAGGCCGATGACCAGATCCTGGTTCAAATAATTGCCCATCGCTGACTATGGTGATTGATACATTCTCGCAGGACAAGAGCGAGCCGCGAGCAAGCGGACGACAGCACGAGGAAGCCGGCCCCGGGAGGATCCCATTTCCATGCTCCGCTTCGGCGTCAACTACACGCCCCGTCACGGCTGGTTCCACTCCTGGCAGGACTTCGACCCCGCCCGGGCCCGCGAGGACCTGGCCCAGATCGCCGGGCTCGGTCTCGACCACGTGCGGGTCTTCCACCTGTGGCCGCTCCTCCAGCCGAACCGCACCCTGATCCGCACCGCCGCCGTGGACCAGCTGGCGCAGCTGGTCGACCTGGCCGCGGAGGAGGGCCTCGACGTCCTGGTGGACGGCGTGCAGGGCCATCTGTCGAGCTTCGACTTCTACCCGGAGTGGACCCGCAGCTGGCACCACCGGAACGTGTTCACCGACGCCGAGGCGATCGCGGCCCAGGCGGAGCTGCTGCGCACGCTGGGCAGCGCCCTGGCCGGCCGCCCGAACCTCATCGGCCTCCAGCTGGGCAACGAGATCAACAACCTGGTCGAGCACAACCCGGCGACGGTGACGCAGGTCGACCACTACCTCGACACCCTGCTGGCGGCGGCCCGCGAGGGGCTGGGCGCGGCGGGCGGCCTGGTCACGCACTCCGCGTACGACGCGGCCTGGTACGGGGACGACCACCCCTTCACCCCCGAGGCCTCGGCCCGCAAGGGCGATGTGACCACGGTCCACCCCTGGGTCTTCTCCGGAGGCTGCGCCCGCCTCTACGGCCCCCGTTCCCCCCAGGTCCGGCACCTCGCCGAGTACGGCACGGAACTGGCCAAGGCCTACGCCGTCGACGCCGGCCGCCCGGTCTGGGTCCAGGAGACGGGCGCCCCCGAGCCCCACATCCCGGCGGCGGACGCCCCCGGGTTCGCTCGCGAGACGGTCCTCAACGTGTCCGGCTGCACGAACCTGTGGGGGGTGACCTGGTGGTGCTCCCACGACGTCGACCGCTCCCTGGCCGACTTCCCGGAACTGGAGTACACCCTCGGCCTGTTCGACTCCGGGGGCCGCCCGAAGCCGATCGCGGACTCGCTGTCGGCCACGATCGAGGAGGTGCGGGCGAAGCCCTGGGCTCCGGAGCAGCGGGAGACGGCCCTCGTCCTGGACTGCACCCCGTCCACCCGCTCGACGTCGGGGCCGGGAGGCGCGTACTTCGAGACCTGGATGAACCTGCGCCGGCAGGGCGCCCGCCCGGCGGTGGTCCTGGCCGAGCGGGCGAGCGACGACGCCTACCTGGCGTCGAGGGGGATCAAGGAGATCGTGCGAACGCCGTGACGGGATGCCGCCGGGGGCGCGGGCCGTGCCGGTGTGCGGCCCGCGGCGAACCTCACCGCGCGCCGACCAGCGCCTCGGCCACCACCCGCAGGTTGACCTTCCCCCGTCCGTAGGAGCACACCACCGCGTCCTCTTCCGGCAGCCCCGTGGCGACGCGCACCGCCTCCGGCCGCCGGGCCGTCAACGCGTCCCGCAAACCGCCCTGCCACGGATACAACCCGGCATCACTCGTGGCGACGACCAGCGGCCGGTCCCCGGCCCGTCGCAGGATCACATCGACCAGCGCCCCGGGGTCGGCCGGCTCCCCCGTCACCGCGGTCCCCGCAGCGGAGGGGTCCAACTCCCCTACCGCGGCCGTCAGATCCTCCCCGCCCCAGTTCAACGCGGGATGCGGCGCCGGAAACAGGTCGACGACGAACGCCCCGGTCGTCCCGGCCGGCACGCCCCGCCCGCCCACAGCGCGCCGAGCGGCCTCAAGACCGGCGTGCACATCCCACGCGCCGACGACGGCAGAGGGCTCGGCGTACCGCGAGGAGAGCGTCCGGACCCGCTCGGCGGCCTCCCGCACCCGCGCCTCGGCCAGCGCCCCGGAGTGCAGCGCTCCGAGCACCTCGTCCCGGCACGCCAGCGTGACGCCGAGATCGGGGACGGCGACGATCACCTGGTCCGCTCCCGCGGCCAGCGCGATCCGCGCCCCTGCCGCCTCCCCGTACCGGTCGGCGATCGCCTTCATCTCCAGCGCGTCGGTGACGAGCACTCCGTCGAATCCGAGGTCGAGCCTCAGCAGATCGTGCAGGATCCGGCGGCTGAGCGTCGCGGGACGGTTCTCGTCCAGCGCGGGGAACACGACGTGCGCGCTCATCAGCAGCGGCACCCCCGCGGCGATCGCGGCCCGGAAGGGCGCGAGGTCGAGTTCCCCGTACGGTCGCGGGTCGACCGCCACATCGTGGTGGCTGTCGGTGAGCGTGCCCCCGTGGCCGGGGAAGTGCTTGGCGCAGGAGGCGACGCCCCGCGCCTCGGTGGCCTCGATCCAGGCGCGCAGGTGCCGGGAGACCCGCTCGGTGTCGTCGCCGAAGGCACGGGTACGGACGATCGGGTTGCCGGCCTGCCGCTGGACGTCGGCGACGGGAGCGTAGGAGACGGTGATGCCGAGCGTGGCCAGGTGCCCGGCGAGCGCGTCGGCGCAACGCGCCGTCAGCGCGGGGTCGTCGACCACGCCGAGCGCGTAGTTGCCGGGGACCTCGGGAGCGCCCGCGGTCACCAGGTGGCCGATGCCGCCGCCCTCGTTGTCGATGCCGACCAGCAGGTCGGGACGGAGGGCGCGCAGGGTGTCGGTGAGCCCGCGCACCTGCTCCGCGTCCCTGATGTTGCGGGTGAACAGGATGACCCCGCCCAGGCCCCGGTCGATCAGCCGCTTGAGCGTGTCGGGGACGCCGGTGGTGCCCTCGAATCCGGCGACCAGACAGCGGTGGGCCGCCTCGTCCAGCTCGACGGGGAGGGCCGCGCGGGCGGGCGGGGGCTCGGTAGGTGTCACCCCCGGAATACTCTGGCTGACTGAGCCGAAAGTCAACAGTGGGTTGGATCGGTCATTCACCCCGGTCCGCGAACCCGCCCGGTAATTGCCGCGCCCGCGCCGTCCGGGCGGGGTACGGTGGCCCGCGGACCGGGGGAAAGCGGTTGCTCATGGTCGGGGACAGGGACAAGGGAGGGTCAACGCCGATGGCGTCGACGTCACAACGGCCGCTCGACCACCGCTACCGGGGCGAACACCCCGTCCGGACACTCGCCTACCTGATGCGCGCGGACCGCAGGAAACTGGCGGCGGCGGTCGCCGTGTTCACCGTCAAGCACAGCCCGATCTGGCTCCTGCCCCTGATCACCGCGTCCGTCGTGGACACGGTCGTCCAGCACGGGCCGGTCTCCCGGCTGTGGACGTCCGTCGCGGTGATCATGGCGATCCTGCTGGTCAACTATCCGCTGCACGTGCTGTACGTGCGGCTCCTGTACGGCAGCGTCCGCCGGATGGGCACCACGCTGCGCTCGGCGCTGTGCACGCGGATGCAGCAGCTGTCCATCGGCTACCACTCCCGGGTCAGCGCGGGCGTGCTCCAGGCCAAGGTCGTACGGGATGTGGAGACCGTCGAGCAGATGGTCCAGCAGACCGCCGAACAGGGCCTCGGCGCGCTGACCGTGCTGACCGGCGGGCTGGTCATCATCGGTGTCCGCACACCGGAGTTCCTGCCGGTCTTCCTCGTCGTGGTGCCGGCGGCGACGCTGCTCGTGGCCCGGTTGCGGGCGCGGCTGCGGACCCACAACGAGCACTTCCGCCACGAGGTGGAGACGCTGTCCTCGCGGGTGACCGAGATGACGCGCCTCATCCCGGTCACCCGGGCCCACGGCCTGGAGGGCAAGGCGCTGCGCCGGATGGACGGCACGCTGAGCCGGCTGCTCACCTCGGGGATGCGGCTGGACCTGGTCAACGGCCGCTTCGGGTCGCTGGCCTGGGTGGTGCTGAACGTGATCGGCGTCGCCGTGCTGGCCGCCGCCGCGCTGGTGTCGTACTACGGGGTGTGGGGCGTCACGCCCGGCGACGTCGTCATGCTCAGCGCCTTCCTCACCACGCTCACCAACTCGACCACGACGCTGACGAGTCTGGCGCCGGTCATCACCAAGGGCCTGGAGTCGGTGCGTTCGGTGGGCGAGGTGCTCCAGGCGCCCGAACTGGAGGACAACGAGGGGCGGACGGAGGTCACCGCCGTCCGTGGGGCGGTCACCTTCGAGCGGGTCGGCTTCGCGTACGAGGACGCCGGGCGGCCGGCCGTGGCGGAGTTCAGCCTCGACGTCGTGCCGGGCGAGACGGTCGCCCTGGTGGGCGCCTCGGGGGCCGGCAAGTCCACCGTGCTGAACCTGGTCATCGGGTTCATCCGGCCCACCTCCGGCCGGCTGCTCCTGGACGGCGCCGACATGAGCGGCCTCGACCTGCGCACCTACCGGCGGTTCGTCTCGGTCGTGCCGCAGGAGTCGATCCTCTTCGACGGCACGGTCCGGGAGAACGTCGCCTACGGCATGGAGGACGAGGCCGACGAGGAGGCGGTGCGTGCCGCGTTGCGGGACGCCAACGCCCTGGAGTTCGTGGACCGGTTGCCGCACGGCCTGGACACGGTGGTCGGCGAGCGCGGCGCCCGGCTCTCCGGCGGCCAGCGTCAACGCCTCGCCATCGCACGGGCGTTGATCCGGGACCCGCGCGTCCTGGTGCTGGACGAGGCCACCTCGGCGCTGGACACCCGCTCGGAGGCGCTGGTGCAGCAGGCGCTGGCCCGCCTGCTCCGCGGCCGAACGACGTTCGTGGTGGCCCACCGGCTGTCCACCGTGCGCGGCGCCGACCGGATCGTGGTGTTGGACGACGGCCGGATCCGCGAGGTCGGCACGCACGAGGAGTTGCTGCGCCGGGGCGGCGCCTACACCGCGCTGCACGGCGGCCAGGTGGCCTGACGGGGAGTCAGCCCAGGGGTCGCGGCGCCGGACCGGCCGGTATCCCCGGGCGGTCTTCATCGTCTTGAATCGTTGTCACATCTCTTGACCTCGGCTTGAGGCCGGGATTAGCGTTCCCGCGTTCACGTCGTTTGAAACGTTTCATTCCACATGGCTGGGGTCGCACCATGCTCGAATCCTCCTCTCAGCGCGGCGGGGCGACCCGCCGGACGGTGCTCGCGGCCGGTCTGGCGGCCGGTGCCCTCGCCGCCCTCGGGCCGGCGGCGGACGCCTTCACCGGCGGGGCCGGACCCGCCGCCGACTGGTTCGCCCGGCCCGCCGGGGCCGTTCGGCCGAAGTTCCGCTGGTGGTGGCCGGACGGGCTGGTCGATCCGGCCGAGATCGCGCGGGAGATCGACCAGATGGCGGACGCGGGCTTCGGCGGGGCCGAGATCGCGGCCGTGCACCACAGCATCGCCGACACCTCCGTGCTGGACACCGGCCGTCACGGCTGGGGCAGCGCTCCCTGGCGCGAGGGCGTGCGGGCCGCACTGCGGCAGGCGGCCCGGCGCGGACTGACCGTCGACCTCACCCTCGGCCCGAGCTGGCCCGTCGCCGTACCGGGTGTCACCCCCGACGACGACGCGGCGGTCAAGGAACTCGCCTACGGCAAGGTCACGTTGACGGGCGGCGCCGGGTACGACGGGCCGGTGCCTGCCCCGGTCTACGCGGCGGCTTCCGGAGTCACCGTGCAGCGGTTGGTCGCGGTGCAGGCCGCCCGGGTCGACACCGCCTACTCCAGCGGCAAGGCGACCGGCCTGGACGTCGACAGCGTCACCGACCTGACCGACCGGGTGTCCGACGGCAGGCTGGCCTGGACCCCGCCGGACTCGGCGACCTGGGTGATCCTGGCGTACTGGCAGCGGGGGTCGGGGCAGCAGCCCGAGGCGGGCCCGCACTCGTCCCCCGCCGCGTACGTCGTCGACCACTTCAGCGCGGCGGGTACCGCGGCCGTCACCCGGTACTGGGACCGCGAGATCCTCGACGCCGGCCTGCGCAGACTGCTCGGCTCGGCGGGCGGCGCCTTCTTCGAGGACTCCGTCGAGCTGGAGACCAAGGGCCTGCAGTGGACGCCCGCGCTCCCCGACGCGTTCCGCCGGCACACCGGGCGCGACCTGCTGCCGTACCTGCCGGCCGTCGTCCTCGACAACGGCAACCAGATCTTCGCCTTCGAGGCCCGGCTCACCCAGGAGATCCGGCACGACTTCTGGGAGACCGTGTCGAACCTGTTCAACGAGCACCATCTCGGGGCGCTGCGGGACTGGGCGCACGGCCACGGCATGCAGCTGCGCTCGCAGCCGTACGGGCTGCAGACCGACGCCATCGCCTCGGCGGCCCTCCTGGACATCCCCGAGGGCGAGTCGCTCGGCTTCAAGAACCTGGACGACTACCGCTGTCTCGCCGGCGGCCGGGACATGGCCGGTCACCGCGTCCTGTCCTGCGAGGCGGGCGCGTACGCGGGCGGCGCCTACAACACGACCTGGGACAGGTTCCTGCGCACCATGGGCGGCGCGTACGCGGCGGGCGTCAACCAGACCGTGGTCCACGGCTTCTCCTACGCGACGGCGCCGGGGGTCGCCTGGCCCGGGTTCGCCGCGTTCAGCCCCTACAACGGGGCGGTGGGGTACGGCGAGTCCTGGGGGCCGCGCCAGCCCACCTGGCGGCACGTCCCGGACATCGCCCGCTACCTCGGGCGCGTGCACCAGGTGCTCCAGTCCGGCACCGTCCGCGCCGATGTCGCCGTCTTCCGGCAGACCGGCTACAGCGCGACCGGCATCGGCGCGTCCTGGCTGACCTCCACCGGCGTCCCGCTCGGCTGGACCCACCAGTTCCTCAGCGGGCCGCTGCTCGACCTGCCCGCGGCCAGGGTGTCCGGGGGGCGGCTCGCGCCGGACGGGCCCGCCTACAAGGCGCTGTTCCTCGAAGGCGACTTCTTCTACGGCTCCAGCCCGACGCTGGCCGTCGCCGACGCCCGCAAGCTGCTCGCGTTCGCCCGGGCCGGGCTGCCCACCGTCCTGTTCGGCGCCTTCGACCAGGCCCTCACCCCGGGCCTCCCGGACGACGCCGAGACCGACGAACTGCGTTCTCTCACGGCCCGGTTGCTTGCCCTGCCGAACGTCCGCAAGGTCGCCGACAAGACCCTGGTCGGCGCGGCCTTCGCGGACCTGGGTGTGACGCCCGACGTCGTCTACGGCGCGTCCTCGACCCTTCTCAACGCCCACCGGGCGACCGACGACGCCGACTTCTACTACTTCTGCAACGGCAAGCACGCCGAGACCGTCAAGCCGCCGGTGGCCGCCGTCGACCACGACGTGACGGTCCGCAGCACCCGGCGCGCCGGCTCCGGCACGGTCCCCTACCTCCTGGACCCCTGGACCGGGCGGGTCACCCGGCTCGCCCAGTACACCCGGGACGGGGACGCGTTCACGTTCCGGGTGGCGCTCCAGCCCGGGGAGACGCTCGTCGTCGCGCTGGCGCGGCCCGCCGCGTTCGGGGACCGTACCGGAGCCCGTCCGCACGCGGTGGCGACCGAGGCGGACGGCGTGCTGTTCGCGGACGGCTCGCTGACCGTACGCGCGACGGCGGCCGGTACGTACGCCACCACCCTGTCGGACGGCCGCACGGTCACCGCACGGATCCCCGAGGTGCCCGCGCCCGTCACCCTCGACCGGTGGACGCTCACCGTCGACGACTGGCGGCCCGGCGCCGACGCCACCGGCACCGAGGTCGTCGGGCACACCCTCGTCCTCGACGCGCTGCTGCCCTGGTCGCAGCTCCCGGAGCTGGCCGACGTCGGCGGCATCGGCCGCTACCGGACGGCCGTCACCCTGCCGGGGAACTGGACCTCCTCCACCGGGGCCGTGCTGCGACTCGGCAGTGTCGCCGACACCTGCCGGGTCACCGTCAACGGCACCCGGGTCGGCCCCGTCGACCGCCTCAACCCCGAGGTGGACCTCGGCGGCCTGCTCCGCCCGGGCGCCAACACAGTCGAAGTCGAGGTCGCCACCCCGCTGTTCAACCGGCTGCGGGTCAGCAACCCGGCGGTGTTCGGGACGGCGGCACGCCAGGCGTACGGTCTCGTCGGACCGGTCCTGCTCGTCCCCTACGTCCAGCGGGCCGTGGCCTGAACCGGGGAGAGGGCGACGCCGTTCAGCGGGCGTCCGTGGACAGGCGCGGGTCGGCGGCGACGATCGCGCGGACCGTCTCGGTGACCAGCCGGCGGTCCAGGGGCGCGTCGGCGAAGGCCCGGTGCATCGGCCAGCCCTCGATCAGCGCGTCGAGGGCGCGGGACACTCCGGGCGTGAAGTGCAGGGCGAGGCTGTCCCTGCTGCGTTCGAGCCAGGTGCGGGTCGTGGCGGAGACGGCCTCGTTGTGGTTGGCGTAGGCGTACATCTCGAAGATGAGGGTCATGTCGCGTTCCGTGGCGTAGGCCGGGCCGCAGATCAGCTCGACGACGGCCGCCTCGGCCTCCGCCGTGGACGCGGCGGACTGCAGCGTCCGCCGGTAGAGCCCCGACATGGTGTCCGACAGCCGGGCGAAGGCCTGGGCGAGCAGGTCCGCCATGCCGTCGAAGTAGTAGGTGAGCGAACCCAGCGGGACGTCCGCCCGCGCCGCGATCCTGCGGTGCGTGGTCCTGTGGACGCCGCTCTCGGAGATCACGTCCAGGGCTGCATCGAGGATCCGCTCCTTGCGTCCGGGATCGTTCGGGACCTCACGTCGTGTGCCGCTCACGCCCTCAATGTGCCATGGGTTGCCCACCGCCGAGTGTGTACAGACGTACAAGTAGTGTGTACGGTCGTACAGACTTGTGTACGGACCCCGCTGGAGCCACCGACCATGACCTCTGACCTCGCCCGGCGTCGCACCGCCGTCTTCGTCCTCTTCTTCGCACCCGGGCTGACCATCTCCTCCTGGGTCACCCGCACCCCGGACGTGCGCGACCTGCTCGGCGCCTCCACGGCGCAGATGGGCCTGATCCTGTTCGGGCTCTCGGTCGGCTCGATGCTCGGCATCCTGTGCTCGGGCACGGTCGTGGCCCGCTGGGGTGCCCGGCTCGTCATCCTGGCCGGCACGTCGGCCGTCGCCGCCGGCGCCGTGGTGGTCGGGGTGGGCGCCGCCGTCGGTTCGGGGGCCTGTGTCGCGCTGGGCCTCGGGCTGTTCGGTCTCGGCATGGGCGGCGGCGAGGTGGCCCTCAACATCGAAGGCGCCGAGGTGGAACGGCTGCTCGGCCGCTCCACGCTGCCCGCCATGCACGGCTTCTTCAGCCTGGGCACCGTGCTCGGGGCGGTCGCCGGCATGTGCCTGACGGCGGTCGACTTCCCCGTCCTCGTCCATCTCCTCGTCGTCGCCGCGGTGGTGCTCGGCGCACTCGCCCTGGTCATCCGGCAGGTCCCCGTCGAGGTCGGCCGGCAGACGGCCGCCGGACGCCGTACCACGGGCGCGCCGCGCGCGGCGGTCTGGAAGGATCCCGCGCTGCTCCTCATCGGCTGCGTCATCCTCGCGCTCGCCATGGCCGAGGGCACCGCGAACGACTGGCTCCCGCTGGTCATGGTGGACGGCCACGGCTTCGACGCCGCGCTGGGCTCGGCCGTGTACGCCGTCTTCGCCGCCGCGATGACCGTGGGGCGCTTCGTCGGCGGACGGTTCGTCGACCGGTTCGGGCGGGCGGCGGCGCTGTGCGGGAGCGCGGTCGTCGGGGCCGCCGGACTCGCCCTCGTGATCTTCGTCGACAACCAGGCGGTCGCGGCTGCCGCCGCCGTCCTGTGGGGCCTCGGAGCGTCCCTCGGGTTTCCCGTGGCGCTGTCCGCGGCCGGCGATTCCGGTGCCGACCCCGCCGCCCGCGTCGCACTCGCCGCGACCGTCGGCTACGTCGCCTTCCTCGTGGGCCCGCCCTCCCTCGGCTACCTCGGCGAGCACTTCGGACTGCGGCACGCCCTGATCCTGGTGCTCGTCCTCGTCGTCGCGGCGGCCTTCGCCACCCCGGCCGCCCGGTCGCCCCGGGAGACGGGCGAACCGGAACCGGCGGGTGCCTGAGGGCGGTGCCCGACAGTTGGCCGGACGCGAGCCCGGGGTGTGGCGGGGGCGGGGGCGCGGGCGCCGGGTGCCGTCCTGGTCGCAGACCACCAGGTCACCGTCCTCCTGCATGCCCAGCCTCCCGGCCCCGGTGCCCACGGACTCTCCCGGTGGGGCTCCCGCACCCCGACGGCACGCCGTACAGCCCCGGCGTCGCCCCTCCGCATGACCCGATCCCGCGCCCTCATGTCCCCCGGCGCGGAGGACGGCGCCGGGACAGCGCTGGGTATGCTGCCGACGAAGCGCTCAGCGACTCGCTCAAACGAACAACGGGTGTGGGGGTGCCATCATGCGCGAGCCGGCCGACCTCAGACGGCAGCGGATCCTTGCCGCGGTGCAGGCGCGCGGTGCGACGCGGGTCACCGATCTCGCCGCGGAGCTCCAGGTGTCGGTGGCGACGCTCCGGCGCGACGTGGAGGAGCTGGCCCGAGAGGGCAGGCTGCGGCGGGGCCATGGCGTGGCCCGGCCGTTGGTGGCCGAGGCCGAACCGGCGGAGGCGCCGTGGCCGCCGTCCGTCGACGGCGGTCCGATCGCGGTCGTGGTGCCCGAGCGCCACGCGTATCTGTACGAGGCGCTGCACGGCGCCCGGACCCTGTTCGAGGAGGCGGGGGTCAGGATCGCGCTGCACATCGCGCCGCCCGTCCCGGGGGCCGAGCAGCCGCTCGTGGAGCGGGCGCTGGCGGACGGAGCGCGGGGTCTGCTGATCGCTCCGCGCTGGCGCAGGCGCGACACGGAGGAGGCGGACTACGCCTGGCTGTCGCGGCTGGACGTGCCCGTGGTGCTGATGGAGCGCAGGCCCCGGCGCGGCAGCGCGCTGCACGCCGTGGACACCGTGTGCACCGACCACTGGTACGGAATCCGTCTCGCCGTGGACCACCTCGCGGGGCTGGGGCACCGGCGGATCGTGCTCGCCGCCCGCGACGACAGCCCGACGGCGCGCGCCGTCCGTGCCGCGTTCACCGAGATCGCGGCGGGCCACCCGGGCGTCGACAAGTGGGCCGTGACGCTCAGTTCACCGGGGGCGGTACCGGACCGTGCGGCGGCGGCCGGGGAACCGCCAGTGGAACTACGTCCGCTGATGGCCGAATTGGGGGCGACCGCGGCCGTGCTGCACGGCGACGTGGACGCGCTGATGCTGGTGCAGTCGCTGCGGGACAACGGCGTACGGGTGCCGGAGGACTGCTCCGTGATCGCGTACGACGACGTGGTCGCCGCACTGGGCAGCACACCGCTGACCGCCGTGTCCCCGCCGAGGGCGGCCGTCGGCCGCGCGGCGGCGGAACTGCTGCTGCGCAGGCTCGGCCCACGGGATCCCCGCGGGGCCGACGCTCCGGTGCAACGACTGGAGCTGCTCCCGGTATTGAAGGTCCGCGGGTCGACCCAGGCACCGCACACCGCGGCGGCATCCGCGCCAGCTGCGGCCTCTGCGGCCCCTGCGGCCCCTGCGGCCCCTGCGGCCCCTGGTGAGTCAACTCTCCTGCCGGAATGAGCGTTTGCGCGTTTAATTCATTTGTGAGCGATCTATTGACCATATTCGCTCAGCCGATCAGTATTCCCGTGACTCGAACACGCTAGGAGCCGCGGGAGGCACCCATGCCTGGTCGACAGAGCCGTCGATCCGTGCTCGCCGCGATCACCGCGCTGCCGTTGTCAGGAGCCCTGAGCGCCTGCAGCGGGAACGACAGCGCGTCCGCCCGATCCGGCAGCAGCAAGTCCGGTACCAAAGCCACGACCACCATCACGTTCTGGTCCGCGCTGCGCGGCAGCCAGCAGGTGGTGGACGCGTTCAACAAGACGCACGACCACCTCCGGGTGGACTTCGAGCAGATACCCTCCGGCGCGCAGGGCGGGTACCTGAAACTCAGCAACGCGGCACGGGCGGGCAACGCGCCCGACGTCGCCACCATCGAGTATCCCCAACTGCCGGGCTTCGCCATCGACGGCGTCACCCGCGACATCACCTCGCTGATCAGCGACGGCCTGCGGGCGAAGCTGCTGCCGCAGTCGCTGGGCCAGACGACCTTCGAGGGGCGCACCTACAGCGTGCCGCTCGACATCGAACCCATGGTGATGCACTACCGCAAGGACCTGTTCGACAGGTTCGGGCTCGACGTCCCCACCACCTGGGACGAGTACGCCGAACTGGCCCGCGCGGTGCGCCGCACGGGCGGGGACCGCAGGATCACCACCTTCCCCACCGACGGCATGACGCAGATGGCCGCCTGGTGCTGGCAGGCCGGGGCGCAGTGGTTCGACACCTCCGCCGGGGCGTGGAACGTCTCCCTGGCGGACGCGCCGACACGGAAGGTGGCCGCGTACTGGCAGCGGCTCATCGACGAGGACCTCGTCTACTGCAACGCCTCCAGCGCCCGTGTCTCCGACGCCCAGATCGGCAACGGCCTGGTGCTGACCCGGCTCAGCGGCGCCTGGGACGCGGGGGCGCAGATGAACGCACGTCCCGAGCAGAAGGGCGAGTGGCGCATCGCCCCGCTTCCCCAGTGGACCCCCGACCGGCCGGCGCTCGGCACCCACGGCGGCTCGACGTTCGCCGTCACCAAGGACAGCAGGCGCCCCGAGGCTGCCATGGAGTTCATCGAATGGCAGGTCGCGCATCCCGATTCCCTCAGGGCCCGGCTGTCCAGCGGCGCGAGCAGCCAGTACCCGGCCGCGACCGGACTCGTCCCGGTCGGACGCGCCGCGTTCGACCGCTCGTACTACGGCGGCCAGGACATCTACCAGTTGTTCGAGCAGGAGGCCCACAAGATCCGCGACGGGTGGGTGTGGGGCCCGCGGATGACCGCCACCGGCTCCGTCATGCAGGACGCGTTCGCCCGGGCGGGAGCCGGCTCCGGAACGATCCTGTCCGCCATGCGGGCCGCGCAGGACGGCACGATGCCCGACCTCAAGGCGCTGGGCCTCGCCACCAGCCGGCACACGACGTGAACGCCCGCACCCCGAAAGGCAGGTGACCCCCATGACCGCGACAGCACCCACGGCGAGCGCCCAGGCCGCCGCAACTGCGGCGGACGTCTCCGGACGCAGGGCACGGCGCTCGGCGCAGCGCCGCCGCAACGGCGCCGCGGGCGTCCTGATGACACCGTTCTTCGTTCTCCTCACGCTCGTCTTCCTGATCCCGGTCGGCACCGCGGTGTGGCTGAGCTTCTTCAGCGCCGACGAGCCGGGCCTCGGATTCGGCCCGGAACGCACCGTGTTCGTGGGCCTGCGCTCGTACGCCGCCGTGCTCACGGACCCGACGTTCCTGTCCGGACTCGGCACCGTCGGGCTGTACTGCGTGATCTACATCCCGCTGATGGTGATCGGGTCGCTGGCGCTCGCCCTGCTGCTCGACTCCGGTGTCGTACGGCTGCGTTCCTGGGCGCAGTTGGGCCTGTTCCTGCCGCACGCGGTGCCCGGCATCATCGCGGCCCTGATCTGGCTGTACCTGTACACGCCCGGCATCAGCCCGGTGATCGAGGCGCTCGGCAAGGCCGACGTCACCGTCGACTTCCTCGGCCTGCACACCACCCTGCCGTCGATCGTGAACATCGCCCTGTGGAGCAACCTCGGCTACAACATGGTCGTCTTCTACGCGGCCCTGCAGGCGGTCCCCGCGGAGGTCTTGGAGGCGTCCGTGGTCGACGGCGCCGGGCCCGTGCGCACCGCGCTCCAGATCAAGGCACCTCTCGTGCGCTCGTCCGTCGTCATGGTCGCGATGTTCACCCTGATCTGGGCGTTGCAGTTGTTCACCGAGCCGATGCTGCTCCACCAGTCCTCGCAGATGATCAACAGCCGGTTCTCGCCCAGCATGTACATCTACGACGCCGCCTTCAGCCGCAACAACTACTCCCTGGCGGCTGCCGCGTCGGTGGTCCTGCTGCTCATCACCATCGCCCTGTCCTACGGGGTCACCCGCTGGACCAACCGCGTCGACTCGGCCAAGGAGAACGCCCGATGAGCGTCACGGACTCCCCGCTGCCGCGCCCCCGTCTGCTGGGCCGGGCGACCGTCAACGTCGTCGTCGCGGTCTCCGTCCTCTACACGCTGCTGCCGGTGCTGTGGCTGGTGCTCGCCGCGTCCAAGTCCCGGGACGCCCTGTTCAGCAGCAGCATCCTGTCGTTCAGGGACTTCTCCCTCGTCCAGAACGTCAAGGACCTGTTCGCGATGGACGGCGGGCTGTACGGCCGCTGGTACGGCAACAGCCTGCTGTACGCCGTCCTGGGCGCGGCGCTCGGCGCGCTGATCAGCATCGCCTGTGGGTACGCCTTCGACAAGTACCGCTTCCGGCACAAGGAGAAGCTGTTCGGCCTGGTGCTGGCGGCCGTCATGGTCCCCCAGACGGTCCTCGCGCTGCCCCTGTACCTCATCGCGTCCGAGACCGGTGTCGTCAACACCTTCTGGTCGGTGTTCATCCCCGTCCTGTTCAACCCGTTCGGCGTCTATCTGGGCCGCATCTTCACCCAGGGCTATGTGCCCGACGAGGTCCTGGAGGCGGCACGCGTCGACGGCGCCGGCGAACTGACCACCTATGTACGGGTGTCGCTGCGCATGCTCGGCCCCGGCCTGGTCACCGTCTTCCTCTTCCAGCTGACGGCGATCTGGAACAACTTCTTCCTGCCGATGGTGATGCTGTCCAACCAGGACCTGTATCCCGTCAGCCTGGGTCTGTACCAGTGGAACAGCCAGGCGACCGTCTCGCCCGAGTACTACCCGGTGGTGATCATGGGTTCGCTTCTCGCCGTCCTCCCCCTCATCCTCGCCTTCGCCTTCCTTCAGCGGTTCTGGCGCTCCGGCCTGACGGCGGGGGCGGTCAAGTGAACAAGCCCCGAACCGCGTTGGCCATGTCCCCCGCGGCGGCGGCAGCGGTCTTCGCCCCGCCGTCACCGGCCGCGCTCGCGGAGGTCTGCGACCTGGCACCGGGTCCGGTCCTCGACGACCTGACGGCACCCCGCGCGCGGGAAGTCCTCGCCGGCGTCGAGGTGCTGGTCACCGGCTGGGGCTGCCCGCCGCTCGACGCGGCCGTGCTCGCCGCGGCGCCCCGGCTCAGGGCCGTGGTGCATGCGGCCGGTTCGGTGCGGGGGCACGTCACCGACGCCTGCTGGGACCGGGGCATCGAAGTGTCGTCGGCAGCCGCCGCCAACGCGCTGCCGGTCGCCGAGTACACGCTCGGCATGATCCTGCTGCACGGAAAACACGTACTGGAACGCGCCCGTGACTTCCGGCGGGCCCGCAAACGCGAGGACTGGCTGCGCGTCCCGGACACGGTGGGCAACTACCGCCGCACGGTGGGCATCCTCTCCGCCTCCCTGATCGGCCGCCGCGTCATCGAACTGCTGCGGCCCTTCGACTACGAGGTGCTGCTGCACGACCCGTACGTCACCGGGCCCGAGGCCACGGCACTGGGCGTGGAGTGGGTGGAGCTGCCCGAACTCTTCGCCCGTGCCGACCTGTTGACCGTCCACACACCGCTGCTCCCCGCCACCCGCGGACTGGTCGCCCGCGACCTGCTGGAGGGGATGCGCCCGGGGGCCGTACTGATCAACACCTCGCGCGGCGCGGTCGTCGACCAGGACGCGCTCGTCGACGTGGCGCGCGCGGGCCGCATCCGGGCGGTGCTCGATGTGACGGACCCCGACGAACTGCCCGCCGACCATCCCCTGTGGGACTGCCCGGACATCCTGATCACCCCGCACCTGGCCGGTTCCCAGGGCAACGAGTGGCGCCGGCTCGCCGACACGGCCGTGGGCGAGGTCGCCCGGTGGGCCGCGGGCGACGGTTTCGCCCATCCCGTACGACGCGAAAGGCTGGCGTTCCTGGCATGAGCATCCCGTTCGCTCTTCCCGCCGAGGACCGGGTGCTGAGCCCGGGCACCGGATACACCCGCGCGCACTGGGAGGCGGTCGCCGACGGACTGCTCGGTGCCGCCTGGTGCTGGGCCACTCCGGGCGGCGCCCTGCTCGACCTGCCGGGGCGCCCCTCCAAGTCCGGCGTCAGGTCGGACGGGTTGGAGGGCTATGCCCGTACGTTCCTGGCGGCCGGCTTCCGTGTCGCGGGCGCCGGCGGCAAGGACCCGCGCGGCTGGCTGGAGCGGTACGCGGCCGGGCTCGCGGCCGGCACCCGCACCCCGGGCCGGGACGACGCCGAGTCCTGGCCGTCGGTCCTCGACCATCATGTGCAGGGCCAGCCGATGGTCGAGTCGGCGTCGGTGGCCCTCGGCCTGTCCCTGACCCGGCCGTGGCTGTGGGACCGGCTCGACGGTGACGTACAGGACCGGGCCGAGGCCTGGTTGCGCGGCGCCCTCACGCACACTCCCGCGCCGAACAACTGGTACCTCTTCCCGTTCACGGTGGCGTCGTTCCTGGAGTCGGCCGGCCGTGGCGACGAGACGACCGCGCGGGCCAGGGAGCGGGCGCTCGACCTGATGGAGACCTGGTACCGGGGCGACGGCTGGTACGCGGACGGCGACGGACGGGCCTTCGACCACTACAACGGATGGGCCCTGCACCTGTATCCGCTGCTCCAGGCCCATCTGACCGGCGATCCGGTGCTCGCACAACGGTTCGGGCCCCGGCTGCGCGAGCACCTGGAGGGCTTCTCGCTGCTCTTCGGCGCGGACGGGGCCCCGATCCACTTCGGGCGCTCGCTGACCTACCGCTTCGCGGCGACGGCGGCGGTCGGCCTGGGCGCCGTCACCGGCCACACCCCTGTGTCCCCGGGCGCGTCCCGCCGCCTGATCAGCGGAAGTCTGCGCTACTTCCTCGACCGGGGCGCGGTGACCGACGCAGGGCTTCTCAGCCTGGGATGGCACGGCCCGCACTCCGCCACCCTGCAGGACTACTCCGGACCCGCCTCCCCCTACTGGGCGTCGAAGGCCTTCGTCGCCCTGCTCGCGCCACAGGATCATCCACTGTGGACGGCGACCGAGGAACCGGCGCCGAGCGAGGGCCCCGACCGGGTGCTGGCGCTGCCCGCGCCCGGGCTGCTCGTACAGTCGACCGGCTCGGACGGGATCGTCCGCCTCCACAACCACGGCAGCGACCATGTCCGGCCGCACGAGGGCGAGTCCGCGGCAGCGGACGACGCGCTGTACGGCCGCCAGGCGTACTCCACCCACACCGGTCCCACGTCCCGGGCCAACATCGCCGACAACCATCTGTCCGTCGAGGTCGACGGCGTCGCGAGCGTGCGCCGGCGCATCCGTCCGCTCGGCGCCGGGCAGGGTGACGGATGGGGCTGGGCGGCCTCCTCGCACCGGCCGGTGTTCGCATCCGGCCCGCCCATGGTGCCGGGGCTGCGCGTGGAGAGCGTGACCGTGGCACGTGGCCGCCACGAACTGCGGATCCACCGGGTGGTCGGAGCACCGCCCGGAGCACGGGTCACCCTCACCGGCTGGGCGGCCGAAGCGGTGCGCTCCGAGTTGACCGGGCTGTACGGCTGGAGCGGGCGCGACCAGGTGCGCGCCCCCGAGGGCACCGCCTACGAGCCGTGGGTGCAGGTGCCCCGGCTGTCGGCGGACGTCCGGGGAACCGCGGTGTTCGCCGCGCTGGCCGCCCTGGGGGGCGACGCGGAGGCGCCGCCGCTCGCCGACGCCGTGGCCGAAGTCGTCTGCGCGGACCACGAGTTGCGCGTGCGCTGGGCCGAGGGACCGCAGACGGTGGTGTCCTTCGAGCCGTTCCGCGTCACAACGACCCGCGAGTGACGGCCCGCCCGCGGCCGGCACAGCCTGCCGTCCGTACGCACCGATCCCGACCGCGGCCCCGGACCGCGGTAGCCGTTGTCGGCGGTGGGACAACGCCTGGGCGCCCCGCAGCACGCGGCTGCGGGGCGCCCAGTGGGGTTCAGTCGGCCGTCTGCCCGTCGAGCGTGCCGCCCTCTCGGGGTGGAGGGTCTGGGACTGCCTGCTTCCCGTGAGGATCCGCTCAGTTGGCGAGGCTGAAGTCGCCGCCGACGGGGGCTGCGATCTTGTCGACGCCGGTCAGGGCCGTGAGCGTGGTCACCGGGGTGCTGCTGTCGGTGGTGGTGCCGTTGCCGAGCTGGCCGGAGCTGTTGTTGCCCCAGGAGCGGACCGTGTTGTCGCCGATCAGGGCGATGGTGTGCTCCCGGCCGCCGGCCACCAGCTGGACGCCCTTCAACCCCGGCACCGGGACGGGGGTGATCCGGTAGTCGGTGGTGCCGTCGCCGAGCTGCCCGGACGTGTTCTGGCCCCACACCTTGAGCTTGTTGTCGCTGTCGGTCACAGCCATGCTGTGGTTGCAGCCCGCGGCGACCTGGGAGACGCCGCCGAGCCAGATGCCCTGGGTGTCGACCGGGGTGTAGCGGTTGATGGTGCTGTTGTCGCCGAGCTGGCCGGTGGCGTTGTAGCCCCACGCCTTGACCGCGTTGCCGCTGGTGGGCCTGCTGCCGCTCGGGGGTCCGACCAGGGCGAGGTTGTGGTTGCAGCCGGCGGCGATCCGGGTGACGCCGGTCAGGCCGCTGACCGGCGCGGGGACGTTGCGGCTGGCGGAAGTGCCGTCGCCGAGCTGGCCGTTGATGTTGTAGCCCCAGGCCCACACCGTGCCGTCCTCGCGCAGGGCCAGACTGTGGTTGAGGCCCGCCGCGATGGCGACCACCTTGTTGAGGCCCTCGACCCGGACCGGGACGCTGCTGTCCATGTTGGTGCCGTTGCCGAGCTGCCCGTAGTTGTTGCGGCCCCAGGCCACCACGGTCTGGTCGTCCAGCAGCGCCAGGCTGTGCCAACCGCCTGCGGCGATGTCCCGGGCGTTGGAGAGGTTGACGACCTGGCCGGGCGCGTTGTGGCTGAACACCGAGCCGTCGCCCAGTTGCCCCGACCCGTTGGCGCCCCAGGACTGCACGGTCCGGTCGGTCAGCAGGGCCAGTCCGTGACCGGTGGCGGAACCACCACCGCCCGCGGCGATCTTCACCACCTCGGCGCTCGTCAGCCCGAGCACCGTGGTCGCCGTCGTACGGAAGTCGGTCCAGGTGCCGTCACCGAGCTGCCCGGCGCGGTTGTTGCCCCACGACTTCAGCCGCTTCTCCTGCTTCACCCGGGCGTGGTCGGTGCCGTGAGCAGCCGCGTGGGCGGTGACCGGGGCCAGTGCGACGGCGAGCGAGCAGAGCGCGGCAGCAAGCCTGCGTCCTGTGCGAGAGAGGTGCACGAACGGGTCCTTCCGAAGATCACGAACCTGACGTGATCTTCGTAGCGGCCCCGGTGGGCACCGCAGGTGCGACTCGGCTCCGGTTCACCCGGTCAGCGGAGATACCCGCGAGCCGAGCGGAGTGATCTGTGCCGCTTGAAACCGGGCTGGTCACCAAGCCGCCACCGAACCCGCCCCGCGGACAGACGCTTTCCCCATCGGTTGGTGTCATGCGCCTGCAACGCTGGCTTCTCCGTGACATCAGGAGAAGGGGGAAACCTCCTATGCGCACAAGGACATCACGTATCGCGGTGGCGGCGGCGTTATCGGCGGCGCTCGGGGCGGTCGTCGTACCGTCCGCCGGGGCCGCGCCGCGGACGGACGAGGGCGGGTCGCTGCCGGCCGCGGCGCAGACCTGCACCGACGCGGCCACGAAGGTCGTGCCGGGGTCCGCGCGCAATGCCCACGTCGCCTGCACCGACGACGTCCTCACCGCCACCGTCCCGTCCCGCGGAACCACGCGGACGCTCGTGTACGGCCTGCACACCGGCCGCACGGCCGACGTGACGGGCCTCGGCCCGGCCGCCGAGCAGCGCGAGGCCGCGGACGTGGCGGGCACCGACGCGGGGGACGGCACCGTACGGCCGATGTACGGCGACTGGTACATCGACGACCAGTACCACGCCCACACCGACGAGAACCTGTTCTACGCCATCGTCACCAACGGGGAGGTCGAGTTCATCAGCTGGGTCAAGATGACCAGCCGGATCGGCCTGCAGTTCCGCCACCACTACTTCAACCTCAGCTGGACCCAGCTGGAGAACCGCTCGGTCACCGTCGACGTCGACGTCCGCAGCCGTGAGGACATCTCCTTCTGGCCGGACCGCACGGTCGAGGAGGACCTCTACGGCAACGCGAGTTACCAGACCAGCTGGTCGCAGGACGGCTATCTGACGACCGACGGGCCCGGTGTCTTCTACTGGGACCTGCACGACCGCTCGGTCCGGGACGCGGAGTACGGCTACTTCAAGGTGATCGACGACTTCGAGAGCCCGCACTACCGCTGCTACAAGACCGTGCCCTGCAAGTACCCCAACGGGCAGGAGGCGTAGACCGCACCCGGCAGGGGGGCGTCCCGGCCGGGACGCCCCCCTCAGGTCTGCCAGCGGGCCGGGTCGGGCGGCTCGTAGGCGAACGACGTCACCGTGACCGTCACGCCGGGCAGCAGCAGCGCCGCGAGGTGACCGTGCTCGGCGTCGAGGACCAGCCGCCCGCGGTGCCCGGCGGGCCGGATGCTCTCCACCGCCACGACCAGCCGCCCGTCCTCGGAAGCCGGCCCCTCGCACAGCCGCCAGTCGTCGCCGCGGCGCCCCCACACCGGCGCCGCGAGCGGGAAGAACGGCTGTAAGGGCAGCGGCACCCAGCCGGCCCGCGCCGGCCGCTCCTCGCGTATGCCGCCGGCCGCAACGGTGGTCACGAGCGTGGAGCCGTCGCACACCCACCGCTCGGTGCCGTCGTCCGCCCGCCAGCGGTCCGGTTTCAGGAAGTCGACGTCCCAGAGGGTCGCGGGCCGCCCGGCCACCTCGGTCCGGACGGTTCCCGTCCCGTACCGCGGCCCGCCGTCCAGCAGCCTTCCCACGACATGCCCCAGATGCGTCCCGGACATCGCGCCCCTTCCGTCGCATGAGCCGGCGCCCCAGGGCTCCTGCCCGCACCGATGGCGGTCAACCACCGTCGCTGAACGCGGGAGCGGGCTTCGCGGACCGCTACGACGGTCTCATGACGTCCCGGGTCTTCGCGGTCGTGTCGGTACGCACAGCCACGCGAGGCCCGCTGCGGTCAGGTAGGCCAGCGCGCCGACGGCCATGCTGGTGCGCAGGCCGCTGTTGTAGTCGGTGGCGGTGGCGAGCAGGCTGCCGCCGAGCGCGACGCCGGTGGCGCTGCCGATCTGCCGGGTGGTGTTGAACAGGGCGGAGGCGGCACCCGCGTACGCCGGAGGCGCGGCACCCATCACGGTGGCCGTGGAGCCGGTGAGGGCGAAGGAGGTACCGAATCCCGCGGCCATCATCGGGGCCACCAGCAGCGGATAGGCGGGGTCGGCGCCCGCCGCCGCCCAGCCGGCCAGGCCCAGGGCGGCCAGGAGCATGCCGGAGACCACCAGCGGACGGTCGCCGGTACGGCGGGTCAGCCGCCCGGACAGGACGGAGGCGAACATGGTCATCGCCACCGCGGGGAACAGCGCCAGCCCCGTGCCGAGGGCGCTGAAGTGGCGCTGGTGCTGGAATTCCAGGCTGGCGGTGAACACCATGCCGTAGAAGCCGAAGTTGAACAGCAGGCCGATGACGGCCCCGCCGCTCATCGCCCGGGACCGCAGCAGGCTCGGTGGCAGGACCGGGGAGCAGGCGAGCCGCTCACGCACCGCGAAGGCCGCGGCGGCCAGGACTGCCAGGCCCAGCCCGGCGAGTACGGCGGGATCGGACCAGCCCCGCCGTCCGGCCTCGTTGAGCGCCGCGGTCAGCAGTGCGGCCGTCGCGATCACCGCGCACTGCGCCGGCCAGTCCAGGGCCCGGTCGGCGCGCCGGGGTGAGCGTGCCACGTGCCGCAGCGTCAGGAGCAGGCAGGCCACGCCGACGGGCAGGTTGATGAGGAACACCCAGCGCCAACCGAGCGTGGAGACGAGCAGCCCGCCGAGGAGCGGGCCGGCGGCGGCTGCGATGCCCGCCATCGAACCCCACAGTCCGAAGGCCCGCGAGCGTGCGGCCGTCGCCGGGTAGGCCTGTTGGAGCAGGGCCAGTGAGCCGGGCACGATCAGGGCCGCGCCGAGGCCCTCCGCCAGCCGGGCCCCGACCAGGACCGGGGCGGTCGACGCGAGCGCGCAGGCGGCCGAGGACAGCGTGAACACCGCCACGCCCGCACAGAAGACCCGCCGGTTGCCCAGCCGGTCACCCAGCGCGCCACCGGTCAGCAGGAACCCGGCGAAGACCAGGGTGTATCCGTCGGTGATCCACTGGATTCCGGTGAGCGAGGCCGACAGTTCCCGGCCGATCACCGGCACGGCGACGTTGATGGCCGTCACGTCCAGGATCACCATGAAGTACCCCGCGCATACCGCCAGCAGCGGTGCCCAGGACCGTTGCCCGGGTTCCGGGGCCGCATCGGGAGAGGGCTTCGTCCCACCGCCGTCGGCCGACTCCGCGAACGCCACGGCCCCAACTCCATCCCCATCCGCAGAGGCACACCACAAAAGCCACAATAGGGCGCATAGGCCCACTTCAAGGTCATCCGGTGGCAGCTCGTGGACCCGTCCCGCCCGGGCTCGTGATCCGTCCGACGGTCCGCCGCTCCGCACCATCACCCGAACGGGGGTCTGACGGCGGCCCGCCGCATCCGGCAGAGGCCCGCGGGGCGAAACCCTTCGAGAAGGACTCCACCGGAAGCGAAAGTGAGCCCCATGCAGACCTCGGTCGTCCTCTTCACCTGCGATCTGCGCCTGTCGGACCATCCACCACTGCGCGCGGCGCTGCACGGCGGGGACCGGGTGGTGCCGCTGTTCGTGCGGGACCGGTCCGTGGACGGGGCGGGTTTCGGCGCACCGAACCGGCTCGCGTTCCTCGCCGACTGTCTGCGGGACCTGGACGCCCGGCTGCGGGAACGGGGCGGCCGGCTGGTGCTGCGCGAGGGTGACACGGTCACGGAGGTGTGCCGGGTGGCCGCCGAGGCGGATGCCGACGAGGTGCACATGGCGGGCGACGTGAGCGCCTTCGCGAACGCGCGCGAACGGCGGCTGCGGCGGGCCCTGGAGGCCGACGGGCGGCGCCTGTACGTGCACGACACGGTGAGCACCGCCGTGGCTCCGGGCGCGGTGACGCCGGCCGCCTCCGACCATTTCGCGGTGTTCACGCCGTACTTCCGGCGCTGGTCCGCCGAGGGGCTGCGGGACGTGCTGGAGGCGCCGCGCGCGATCAGCGTGCCGGAGGAGGTGGGCTCCGCCGCGCTGCCGGAGCGCGGCGCCGTGAGCGGGGTGTCGCCCGGCCTGTGCGCGGGCGGCGAGACGGAGGGGCGGCGCAGGCTCACCGCGTGGCTGCGATCCGGCGTGGACGCCTACGAGGAGCGGCACGACGACCTGGCCGGCGACGCCACCTCCCGACTCTCCCCTCACCTGCACTTCGGCACGCTGTCGCCGGTCGAGGCGGTGCAACGGGCGCGCAAGGCGGGCGGGACGGGCGCGGAGGCGTTCGTACGGCAGGTCGCCTGGCGCGACTTCCACCGCCAGGTGCTCGCCGCCCGCCCCGACGCCGCCGGCCACGACTACCGGACCCACCGTGACCGTTGGCGTACCGGAAGGAGCGCGGAGGCCGACACCGAGGCGTGGCGGGCGGGCCGTACCGGCTATCCGGTGGTGGACGCGGCGATGCGGCAGCTGAGCCACGAGGGCTGGATGCACAACCGGGGCCGGCTGCTGGTCGCGAGCTTCCTCACCAAGACGCTCTACGTCGACTGGCGGGTGGGCGCCCGGCACTTCCTGGACCTGCTGGTCGACGGGGACGTGGCGAACAACCAGCTCAACTGGCAGTGGATGGCCGGCACGGGCACCGACACCCGGCCCAACCGGGTGCTCAACCCGGTCGTCCAGGGCAAGCGGTTCGACCCGGACGGAGCGTACGTGCGGCGCTGGGTGCCGGAGCTGGCGGACGTGCGGGGGTCCGAGGTGCACGAGCCGTGGAAGCTTCCGGGGCTGGAGCGGGCGAGCACGGACTACCCCGAGCCGGTGGTGTCCCTGCCGGAGGGCCTGGACCGCTTCCGGCGGGCCCGGGGACGGGCATGACCACCCCGCACTGGATCTTCGGCGATCAGCTCGGCCCGCACTTCCTCACGCCCGGCGGCGCGGACGGGCCGGGCCGCGGGGCGCCCGTGGTGATGATCGAGGCCAGGTCGGTCTTCCGGCGGCGCCGATTCCACCGGGCCAAGGCGCACCTGGTGCTCTCCGCGATGCGGCACCGGGCAGCGGAACTGGGCGAGCGGGTCAGCTATGTACGGGCGGAAACCTATCGCGAGGGCCTGCGGCGTGCGGTGGACGGCCGGCCGGTCACGGTGTGCCATCCCACCTCGTACGCGGCGCTCCGGCTGGTGCGGTCCCTGCCCGGGGTACGGGTGCTGCCCGCCCGGGGCTTCCTGGTGGCGCACGAGGAGTTCGCGGACTGGGCCGGCCGGCGCACCGGGCGGCTGCTCCAGGAGGACTTCTACCGCTGGGTGCGCCGGGAGCACGACCTGCTCATGGACGGCGACCAGCCGGCCGGCGGCCGGTTCAACCACGACCACGACAACCGCGAGCCCCCGCCGCGGGGCGCCCGGGAGCTCGACGTGCCGGGCCCGTACCGGCCCCGGGAGGACGACATCGACGCCGAGGTCCGCGACGACCTCGACCGGTGGGAACGCGAGGACGGGGTGCGGTTCGTCGGCCGGGACGGGCCGCGCCGCTTCCCCGCCACGCGCCGGGAGGCGCTGTCGGCCCTGCGCCGTTTCCTGGGGCACCGGCTGGCGTCCTTCGGACCGTACGAGGACGCGATGCTCGCCGGCTCCCCGGAGATGAGCCACAGCCTGCTGTCGTCGTCGCTGAACCTGGGGCTGCTGGACCCGGCGGAGTGCGTGGAGGGTGCCGAGCGGGCCTGGCGGGACGGTGCCGTCCCGGTGAACAGCGCGGAGGGCTTCGTACGGCAGGTCGCGGGCTGGCGGGAGTACGTCTGGCAGCTGTACTGGCACTTCGGCGAGGAGTACCGGCACGGCAACGCGCTCGGGCACACGCGCGAGCTGCCGGAGTACTTCGCCGAGCTGGACGCGGACGCGGTCGGCGCGCGGTGTCTTTCCGGCGTGCTGGCGCAGGTGCGCGACACCGGGTGGACGCACCACATCCCGCGCCTGATGGTGCTGGGCAGCCACGCCCTGCAGCGCGGCTGGGACCCGGCCGCGGTGACCGACTGGTTCCACCGCTGCTTCGTCGACGGCTACGACTGGGTGATGGTGCCGAACGTGGTGGGCATGTCCCAGTACGCGGACGGCGGCCGGATGACCACCAAGCCGTACACGTCGGGCGGCGCCTACCTGCACCGCATGAGCGACCTGTGCAACGGCTGCGCCTACCGGCCCACCGAACGCACGGGTCCGCGCGCGTGTCCCTACACCGCCGGGTACTGGGCCTTCCTGCACCGGCACCGGCGGCTGCTGTCGGTCAACGCCCGCATGCGGCGCGCGGTCCAGGGGCTGGACCGGCTCGGCGACCTCGACGAGGTGCTCGGGCAGGAGCGCCGGTGGCGGACCGGGATCCCGTGAGGCCGGGGGCGGCCGTCGCTCACCCCGCGCCGCACAGCGCGCGCAGCGTGTCCACGGCCTGGGCCAGTCCGGCCGGTCTGAGCACGCCTGCGGGCTGGGCGCGGCCCCAGCCCGGGCCGCCGAGCAGGACCGCCGGCCCGCGCCGCGCCCCCTTCATGCCCCAGCGCTGTCCGGCGACGTGCCGGGCCAGGGCCGGAGCCGCCCGGGCGCTCTCCTGGGCCCACAGCACGACCGCGACCGGACCGAGCCTGCGCACCGCCGCGTCCAGCGCCTCGACGGGTACCGCGGCTCCCAGCATCCGCACCGGCAGGCCCTCACGCCCGAGTGCCGCGTGCAGCGCCTCCAGGGGCAGTGTGTGCTGTTCGCCGGGCGCGCAGGCGAGCAGGACGCAGCCCCCCGTCGGGGAGGGCACCGGGAGCGCGGGCGGCGCGCTGCGGCGCAGCACGGTGGAGACGTGCCAGGCCAGCAGGTGTTCCACCTCGACGTACTGGTCCGTGGAGGAGGCCCAGCGGCGTCCCACGGCGTGCAGGGTGGGCACCATCACCTCCTGCCAGGCGGCCACGACGCCGTACCGCTCGACGACGGCGGTGAGCTGTTCCTCCAGGGCCGGGGCGTCCAGCCGTACGGCGGCGCGGGCCAGCCCGCGGCACTCCAGACGTACGTCGCCGAGGGGCAGCGCGCCGGCGGCCCGCGACCGTCCGGCGGGGACGGTCTCCGCCGTGGGCGGCGCTCCCGCGGCGGCTGTGCGGGCGGCGCGCGCCGCGTCGGCCGGCGGGATGCCGGTCGCCGTCAGCCGGCACATCTCCTCGACCGTCGCCACGTCCGCCGCCGTCCAGCGACGGTGGCCGCCCTCGGTGCGTGCGGTCGGTCCGATGCCGTAGCGGCGGTCCCACGAGCGCAGGGTCATGGGCGAGACCCCGAGGCGGCGCGCGAGCACACCGGTGGTCAGCCCGGCGCCGCCCGGGACGGCGGACGGCTCGGGCGGCGGCGCGTCGACACCCACGGTGGTCATGCGCTCCTCTCGTCGGGCTGTTCCCCGGCCCGCGTCCCGGCCAGGCTCCGCTCCATGCGCAGCAGTCCGCGCCGGGCGTGGCTCTTGACCGTACCCAGCGGCCAGCCGGTGACGTGGGCGATCTGCGTCTGTGTCAGGTCACCGTAGAAGGCCAGGCACAGCACCCGCCGCTGGGCCTCGGGGAGCCGGCGCAGCGCCCGGGTGACGTCCACCCGGTCCAGGACCGCGTCCTGCGCGTACGACGGGTACGGCGGGCGGGTCGACTCGCGGGCCGCCACCGCCGCCGCGACGTCCGTGCGCCGGGTGCGGGCGGACAGGGCGTCGGCGACCTTGCGGCGGGTGATGCCCACGAGCCAGGCGGGCAGCGGGCCACGGCAGGGCGAGTAGCCCCGACGGCCGCGCCAGGCCGCGAGGAACACCGTCTGGGTGACGTCCTCGGCCTCGCTGCCGTCGCCCAGCGACCGCCGCGCCAGGGAGAGGACGAGGGGCGCCCAGCGACGGTAGACCGCCTCCAGGCCGCCCTCCTCCCCGGCCGCGAACCGCAGCGCCAGATCGTTCTCCGGGTCCGCCCCGGGCACGGTGGGGACTTCGGCCTCGGCGATCGCGGTCATCCGGCTGCTCCTTGTGCGGGAGGCTTCCTGCCTCACCACCACCGTCCGTCCGGCGCCCCGGCGGCGGCAACTCGCATCGAGTCTGCATCGAGTCGCCGCCATCGCGGCCGGAGCCCTGCCGTTCACCCCGCCCGGACGGCCCTCAGGTGCTCGGGCCGCCGTCCTCCCCCTGGAGGACGGCGTGGGGCCGCCGCTCCGGTGCCGGGGTACGGCCGTCCGGTTCCCCGGCGCCGGGCCGGGTGGGCCACCACACCCGGTCCCCGGCGTCCCGGACCAGCGCGGGCACCAGCAGGGAGCGCACGACCAGGGTGTCGAGCAGTACGCCGAAGGCGACGATGAAGGCGATCTGCACCAGGAAGGCCAGCGGAATCACGCCGAGCGCGGCGAAGGTCGCGGCGAGCACCACGCCCGCGGAGGTGATGACCCCGCCGGTGGTCACGAGCCCGCGCCGGATCCCTTCGCGGGTGCCGTGCCGCAGGGTCTCCTCCCGGACCCGGGACATCAGGAAGATGTTGTAGTCGACGCCGAGGGCGACCAGGAAGACGAACCCGTACAGGGGTACGGACGGGTCGGTGCCGCTGAAGCCGAACAGGTCGTGGAAGACCAGCGCCGCCACGCCCAGGGTCGCGGTGAGGTTGAGGGCGACGGTCAGCACGAGCAGGACGGGCACCGCGACGGAGCGGAGCAGCAGCACGAGGATGGTCAGGATGACGGCGAGCACCACCGGGACGATCACCGTACGGTCGCGTTCGGCGGCGCGCAGGGTGTCGTACTGCTGCGCGGTGTAGCCGCCGACCAGGGCGTCGGCGCCGGGCAGCCGGTGCAGCGCGGCGCGCAGCCGGGCCACGGTGTCGCGGGCGGCCTGCGTGTCGGGGGCCGCCTGCGCGGTCGCCTCGAACCTCACCCGGCCGTCCGCCACCTGCGGCCGGGCCGCCGGACGGCCCCCGGGGCCGGTCGCGGTGACCGCCGCGATGCCGGCGGTGTTCCGCACGGTGCGCGCCACCCGGTCGGCCGAGGCGGCGTCGGCGAGGACCACCACGGGGGTGCCCGCACCGGCCGGGAAGTGCTCGGCCAGGGTCTGCTGGGCGGCTACGGACGGCACGTGCCGTACGAACGTCTCGTCCAGCGGTACGCCGCGCGAGTCCAGGGTCAGGGCGCCCGCCGAGCAGACGAGCAGTCCGGTCAGCGCGAGGGCCCACACCCGGCGCGGTGCCCGGTCGACCAGGTGGGCGACGCGCTCCCAGAGCCGGGTGGTCGTGCCGGCCCCGGTCGCGGGCCTGGCGGGCCAGTAGGCGCGGCGGCCGAGGAGGGCCAGGACGGCCGGCAGGAAGGTGAGGGCGCTCAGTGCGGCGCAGGCGATCCCGACGGCGCCGACGGGTCCGAGCGCCCGGTTGTTGGTGAGGTCGCTCAGCAGCAGCGCGATCAGGCCGAGGGCGACGGTGCCCGCGCTGGCCAGGACGGCCGGGGCCGAACGGCGCAGGGCGGCGCGGGCGGCGTCGTACCGGTCCCGGCCCGCGGCCAGTTCCTCCCGGCAGCGGGCGGTGACCAGCAGCGCGTAGTCCGTGGCGGCGCCGATGACGAGGATCGAGAGGATGCCCTGCACCTGTCCGTCCACGCGTACCAGGCCATGGTCGGCGAGGGCGTAGACCACGGCACACGCCAGTCCCAGGGCGAACACCGCGCCGGTGATGACCACGAGCGGGAGCAGCAGGGAGCGGTAGACCAGCAGCAGGATGAGGAGTACGGCGGCCAGGGCGACCGCGAGCAGCACTCCGTCGATGCCGGAGAAGGCGTCCGCCAGGTCGGCCTGGGTGGCGGCGGGGCCGGCCAGCTGCACCCGGGTGCCGTGGATCTCGGCCGCCGCCCGGACCCGTTCCAGCGCGGGCGCGAGCCGGTCGCCCAGGTCGGGGCGGAGCGGCACGACGGCCTGGAGGGCGGCGCGGTCCTTCGAGAGGAGGGCGGGGGACGGCGTTCCGGCGGTGGCGGACGTGCCGGCGAGCGCGGCCGTCGCCGCGGTGGCCGCGCGCTGCTGCGCACCGGCGATCTTCTTGCCGTCGGCGGTCCACACCACGATGACCGGCAGGGTCTCGCGCTGCCGGAAGGCCGCCTGGTCGCGCAGGACACGCGTGGACTCGGCGCTGCGGGGCAGGAAGGCGGCCTGGTCGTTGGTGGCGACCTCGCCGAGCCGTCCGGCGAAGGGTCCCAGCAGGGCCCCCACCACCAGCCAGACGGCGACCAGGACGAACGGGACGAGCACGCGGGTTCGGTGGTGCGGCGGTGTCATGCGACTCCTCGGGCGAGCGGGGGCGGCAGGGGCCTACAGGGGAGAAAGCTCGACGATAAACAATCTCAATGATTGAGTAATGTAGATCCCGAGGTATCTCACCGCTGCTTCCGCCCGGGCCGGCCGATCGGATGCAGGCGCGGATCCCGGGGTCGCCGCCGCGGCCCGGACCGCGCCTCAGCGGCCGGCGGGTTCCCCGGGGACCCGGGCCAGGATGTCGTTGAGCTCCGTCAGGAACCGCAGGGCCACGGCCAGTTCGTGTTCGTCGAAGTCCGCCCCGGCCTGGCGCAGGGCGTCGGCGAGGGGCCGGAAGTGGCTTCGGGCGGCGGCGCGGGCGTCGGCGACGTACTGGAGGTGCACCACCCTGCGGTCGGCGTCCTCGCGCACCCGGCGGACGTGTCCGGCGCGCTCCAGCCGGTCGATGCAGGCGGTGACGGCGCCCGAGGTGAGACCGAGCAGCGTCCGCAGCCTGGTGGGCGTGACCGGCTCGGGGGCGTCGAGGATGGCGGCCAGCGCCTGCACGTCGGTGGCGTGCAGGTTCTGCCGGGCCGCGTACTGCTGGATGACCCGGCCGATCTCACCGTGCATGCGGCGCAGTTGCACCGCGAAGGCCGACAGGTCGCCCGCGAAGGCGGGGAGTTCACCGGCGGAGGCGGAGCGGTCCGTGGCGGAGGCCGACGGCGCTCCGGCCGGGGCCGGACCCGCGGCGCCCCCCGCGCGCCGCCGCGCCGGGGGCCTTCCGCTCGTCTCCGTGTCCACCGGCGCATCGTACCGGGGTGCTCGCGGATCACGGCCGAGGTGCGTGCGGGTGGGGGGCGGAGGACGCCGACGCCGCCCGCGGTCAGGCGTTTGCCGTCACTTGGCCTGGGCGAGCCGGACCGCGTCGGGGCCGGCCGGGAAGCGGAGCTGGCCGGTGGTGTCGTGGACGGCTCGCCACACGGTCTCGGCGACGTCGCTCTCCTGGGTGAACAGGTCCTGGCCCGTGAACTCGGCCATGGTCTTCTCCGCCCAGCTCGCGTACGGCGCCGGGACCAGCTGGTCGAGCGGGGTGCCGTTGGTCGCCCTGGCAGCGAAGTTCGTCGTCAGGCAGGCACCCGGCTCGACGGTCTTGGCGTACACGCCGAACGGCGCGAGTTCCAGCGCCAGGGAAGCGGTGAACCCCTCGACGGCCATCTTGCTCGCCTTGTAGACGGCCGAGAGCGGCATGTGCCCGAGCACCACGCTGGAGGTCACGTTGACGATCACGCCGCTGCCGCGCTCACGGAAGAGGGGCAGGACCGCCTGGGTCGTCGCCATCACACCGAAGGTGTTGGTCTCGAAGACCTCCCGGACGCGGGCCATCGGGGTGCCCTCGAACACGCTGATCGAGGGCACGCCCGCGTTGTTGACCAGAGCGTCGACCGGGCCGGCCGCGTCCAGCGCGGCGGCGATGCTCTGCGGGTCGGTGACGTCGAGTGCGACCACCCGCAGCCGGTCCGAGACGGGCAGCACGTCCGGCCGGGGGGTGCGCATCGTGGCGACGACGTTCCACCCCTGCTCGTGGAAGTGCAGGGCGGTCCGGCGTCCGTAGCCGGACGAGGTGCCGGTGATGAGTACGGTCTTCATGGTGCGGTCCTCACGACGAGAAGGGATCCGGGACCGAACAGGCACATTCCTGCTCCGCCACGGAATCGGTAATCCCATTGAATCGCCCTGACCTGCACAGACAGTAGAACTATCCTCGCTTCCTCCTGCACGATCCTCTCTGGGCTTCCAGCCCGTTCAGAGGAGAGCGCTCGCCGGCGCCTGGGGGGTGCCGCGCAGCTGGGCGGCGTCCCGGCTCGGGGGCATGCCGAACTGGCGGCGGTACTCCCTGCTGAACTGCGAGGCGTTGTCGTAGCCGACACGCCGGCCGACCCCGGTGACGTCGCCAGGGCGGGTGGCCAGCAGCAGCCGGGCCTCCTGGAGCCGGATCTGCTTCTGGAACTGGATGGGGCTCATCGCCGTCACCGCCTGGAAGTTGCGGTAGAAGGCGGAGACGCTCATACCGGACATGCGCGCCACGTCCTCGACGCGGAAGGACTGCGCGTAGTGCTCGCGGATCCAGCGCACGGCCCTGGAGACATGGCTGAGGCCGCTGTCGGCCAGGCCGAGTTCGCGCACCGTCGCTCCCTGCTCGCCGGTGATCAGCCGCCACAGGATCTCGCGTTTGACCAGCGGCGCGAGCACGGCCCGGTCGCGCGGCTCGTCGAGCAGCCGCAGCAGCCGGACCACCGCGTCGAGCAGTGCGGCCGGAGCGTCGCTGACGGCGATCCCCGACGGAACGCCGCCACCGGCCCGCGGAAGATCGCCGGGGCCCGCCTGCAGCAGCAGTTCGGCGACGGCGGACGGCTCCAGGGCGAGACCGAACCCCAGGGCCGGGCACTCGGGACCGATCCGGGTGAACTGGCCCGTGACAGGCAGGTCGACGGAGGCGACCAGGTACTGCCCCGCGCCGTACTCGTAGACCCGGTCGCCCAGGGCGAGACGTTTGGCGCCCTGGGCGATGACCGCGAGCACCGTTCCGGTCATGGAGGGCGCCGGCGGGTCCGGCCGGTCGATCTTCGAGATGAGGACGCCGTCGATGGCGGTGGTCCAGTCGGGCCGGGCGTGCCGGTCCAGCAGGCTGCGGAACTCGTCGAGGAGCATGCCGCCATTGCACCACTCCCGCCGCCGATCGCTCCCGCGGTCGCGAGGATCGTGCAAGCGCAAGCGAGGATCGCTCTAACGTTTACGCAGGTCAGGGCGCTTGAATGGAATCACCGCACTCCCCCATCCGGAAGAGGACTCCATGATTGCCGCATACGGCTTCAACGCCACCCTGACCGCCGCGCCCGGCAAGGGTGACCAGCTGGTCGCCCTGCTGCTGACCGGCCTGGACGAGGGCAGCCCCGGCGCGAGCGAACACTGCGTCGTCTACCTCGTCTCCCGCTCCGCGTCCGACCCGGACGTCGTCCACGTCACCGAGGGGTGGACCAGCGAGGAGGACCATCACCGGATCTTCGCCGGCGAGGCCGCCCAGGCCATCGTGGCACGGATCGGCGGCCTGCTGGCCAAGGAGGCCGAGTACACCGACTACGTCCCGGTCCGCGGCAGGGCCGCGTTCTGAACCCCGCTCCCCGCGGCCCTGTCGCCCTCGTCGCCCCTGCCGTCCTCGTCGCCCCTGTCGCCCACGTCACCCTCATCGCACCGCGTCACCCGGAGAAAGGCCCGACCATGACCGCCGCCCGCCCCGCCCTCGACCCCGAACTGAGCGAACTGCTCGCCGGTATGCCTCTCATGTCCCGGCTCACCCCGGAACTCCTCGCCCAGCTGCGGCTGCTCCCCTCCACCCCCGTCGACGACCTCCTCGCGCACCGCCGGGCCGACCGGCGGGAGATCACCGTCCCGGCCGCGGACGGTGCCGAGATCCGCCTGTCGGTGCTCAGCCCCGCGCACACCGGCCCCGCCGCCGACGCCCCGGCCCCCTGCGTCTACTGGATCCACGGCGGCGGGATGGTCATGGGCGACCGCTTCTCACAGATCGACATCCCGCTGGAGTGGCTCGACGAGCTCGGCACGGTCGTGGTCTCCGTCGACTACCGGCTCGCGCCGGAGGCGACCGGCACCACGCTCGTCGACGACTGCTACCAGGGCCTGCTCTGGACCGTCGAGCACGCCGCCGAACTGGGCATCGACCCTGCCCGGATCATCGTCGCCGGTGCCAGCGCGGGCGGCGGTCTCGCCGCCGGCCTCACCCTGCTGGCACGCGACCTGGGGACCCCGGCGATCGCCGCGCAGGTGCTGGTCTGCCCCATGCTCGACCACCGCAACACCACCGTCTCCAGCCGCCAGTACACCGGCATACCCGGGGTCTGGACCGGCGAGATGAACGCCTTCGGATGGCAGGCCGTCCTCGGCGACCTCAGCGGCGGCGAGGTGCCCGCCCATGTCTCGCCCGCGCTGGCCGACGACCTCTCCGGCCTGCCCGCCACCTACATCGACACCGGCTCCGCCGAGGTCTTCCGCGACGAGGACACCGAGTACGCCACCCGCATCTGGGCGGCCGGCGGGCAGGCCGAACTGCACGTCTGGGCCGGCGGCTTCCACGGCTTCGACGCCCTCTACCCGCAGGCCCGCATCTCCGCCACGGCCCGCCGCACCCGCACCGACTGGCTCGCACGGCACCTGTCGGCGCACCGCGCCGACAACGCCGAGTAGGCCCTGCCGACAGAGCCGGGATGGGTGACGGGCCGGGCCGGAACCGCCCTCCGCCCGTATACGCGAGGGAAAATTCAGTTCATCGGTCTGCAAATCGGTCGCTGGATCGGTGTAATCGGCACAGATGCCGCCCCGCTCGGCGATCTAGCGTCGAAAGTGCACGGGGGCCACACGGACCAGAAAGCACCGAGACGCACATGCCCATCCCGGATACCGCCGACGTCATCTCCACGACCGACCTCGGCACCCTCACCCCGCCCGCCGCCACCTACCTTCCCGGACCCGCCGACGAACTGCCGCCGGTCGCGTCCCCGCCCGAGCTGGTACTGCAGCAGGTGCGCGACGAACTCGCGCTCGACGGCAACGCACAGCGCAATCTCGCGACCTTCGTGACCACCTGGATGGAACCGCAGGCACGGCAGCTGATGGCGGACACCGCGGAGAAGAACCTCGCAGACCGCGCCGAGTACCCGAAGATCACCGCCATGGAGGAGCGGTGCGTGCGGATGCTCGGCCGGCTGTGGCACGCACCGCACCCGGAGCGGGTCCGCGGCTGCTCCACCACCGGCTCCAGCGAGGCGGCCATGCTGGGCGGCCTCGCGCTCAAGCGCCGCTGGCAGCAGCGCCGGCGCGGGCAGGGCAAGGACACGGCCCGCCCCAACCTGGTGATGGGCGCGAACGTCCAGGTGTGCTGGAAGAAGTTCGCCAACTACTTCGAGGTGGAGCCGCGTTACGTCCCGATGGAGCCCGGCCGCTACCACCTCACGCCCGACACCCTGACCGCCTACTGCGACGACAACACCATCGGCGTCGTCACCGTCCTCGGCTCCACCTACGACGGTTCCTACGAGCCCGTCGCCGACATCTGCATGGCCCTCGACGGCTACCAGGCCGCGACCGGCACCGACATCCCCGTGCACGTGGACGGCGCGTCCGGCGCGATGGTGGCGCCGTTCCTCGACCCGGGTCTGATGTGGGACTTCCAGCTCGAACGCGTCGCCTCCATCAACACCTCGGGGCACAAGTACGGGCACGTCTTCCCCGGTCTCGGCTGGGCCCTGTGGCGCGACACCGAGGCCCTTCCGGACGACCTGGTCTTCGAGGTGGACTACCTCGGCGGTCGCTCCCCCAGCTTCACCCTCAACTTCTCCCGCCCGGGCGCCCACGTCGTCGCGCAGTACTACAGCTTCCTGCGGTACGGCTTCGAGGGGCTGCGCCACCTCGCGGTCCAGAACCGTACGACGGCCCATGACCTGGCGGCCCGCATCCGGGCCATCCCGCCCTACGAACTCGTCACCGACGGATCCGAACTCCCCGCCCTCGCCTTCCGCCTGGCGCAGGGATCGCACGGCTTCACCGTCTTCGACGTCTCGCAGGCCATGCACGCACGCGGCTGGCACCTGCCCGCCTACACCTTCCCCGCCCCCTGCCAGGACGTCTCCGTCCTGCGCCTCGTCGTCCGCACCGGGTTCACCGCCGAACTCGCCGGCTCCTTCCTCACCGACCTGGCGGACGTCACCCGGCAGCTCCGGCCCCGCCGGTCCATGCCGGCGCCGAGCGGCAGGCCACCGGCCGGCACCCCGGAGCCGGCGCACGCCGGCGCCTCCGCGTAGACGCGGAAGTTCCGCACACCACCCGCCACGACCGCCCGTGCGCGCGCCTGCCCCGTTGTCCCCGCAGGCGACCGCATGAACCTGCGTGGGACGTCAGGGACATCAGGCCGGGGCGTCCCAGAGCACGTGCAGGGCGTCCGGCTTGCGGAAGACCAGACCGTGCGGCGTGGCAGGGCGTTGCGGGTCGGGGCGGAGGCCGGGGAGGCGTTCGAGCAGGCGCTGGAGGGCGATGCGGGTCTCCAGGCGGGCGAGATGGGCGGCGAGGCAGTGGTGCGGGCCGTGGGCGAAGGCCAGTTGCAGGCGGGCCTCGGCGCGGCGGACGTCGAAACGGTCCGGGTCGGTGAAGACGGCCGGGTCGCGGTTGGCGCCCGTCAGGGAGACGCTGACGAGGTCGCCGCTGCGGATGGTGGCCGGGCCGAGGACGGTGTCGCGGGTGGCGTAGCGGTCCACCACCGCCGCGCCGGGCTCCAGGCGCAGGGACTCCTCGACGGCGCCGTCCAGCAGACCGGAATCGGCCTGCACGAGGGCGAGTTGGCCGGGGTTCTCGAGCAGGTGGAGCAGCGCGTTGGTGATCATCGCCTCGGTGGTCTCGATGCCGCCGAACATGAGGACCGCCGCGTTGGAGGCGACTTCGGGCAGTTCCAGTTGCTCCGCGGCCGAGACGAGGAGCGAGGAGGCGCGCCGGTCGGTGACGGTGGCCTCGACGGCGGCCCGCAGTTGTGCGTACGCGGCGGGACCCGCCGGGCCCGCCGCCAGGCCCGCGGTGATGTCCGAGACGGACCGCACGATGGCGTCGTACCAGGACAGCACGGTGTCCGTGGTGGCCCCGACCAGTCCGAGGGCCTCGGTCACGACGGCCACGGCGAGCGGTCCGGCGAAGGTGCGGCGCAGTTCGGCGGCGCCCGCCGGTTCCAGGGCGCTGAGAAGGCGGTCGGTCTCCCGTTCTATGAACGCGGCGAAGCCGTCGTGCACCCTTCGGGGCCGGAAGGGTGCCGCGAAGGGCTCCCGGTGGCGGGCGTGCGCGGCGCCGTCCAGGGACAGCATGCTCGGCCCGACGACCTGGGCGGTGCTGAAGCGGGGGTCGTCGACGGTGAAGGTGGTGGCGTCCCGCATCACGTCGAGCGCGTGACCAGCCAGCCGTTCAGCTCGGGCAGCCACGACACCGGCTCGTGGGCGCGCAGCAGTGCGAGGCGCGGGTGCGGATCCCGGGCGAGTTCGGCGAGCGTGGTCGAGGCGCCGAGCGGGAAGGAGACGGCGGTGCTCATCACGCCGTCCGGCCGGGAGGAGGGAAACGGTTCACGTGTCATCGTAACCACTGGCCACGGCGGGCATGAGTTCCCGGGTGCGGAAGCGGATCACTCCGCCTCGACCGTCGTGGTGACCCGGGTGAGCGCGGGTCGGCGCGGTACCGAGCCGAACCCGAAGCGGACGGGGGGTTCGACCGGAGCGAGCGCGCCCAGGCTCTCCTCGTCGTAGGCGCCGGACAGGTCACGGATCGCGAGCAGGTCCCGTGCGCCGTACCACTCCCTGCGGCCTCCGCCCGCGCTGCCCCGGGTCCGTACGCCGGGCAGCAGCACGCGGGCGACACCGTCCGTGACGACGGACCAGGCCGGCCGGCGGGCGAGCGGGCCCGGGACGGCGTGCAGCAGCCGGCCGAGCGGCGTGCGGCGGCCGGTGGTGAAGCGCAGGCGGAGCAGGCCTGCCGTGACGGTCCAGGTGTCCGCGACGACGGCGACGTCGACCGGTACGACGCGCACGGTGTCGAAGTGGTAGGTGCCGCTCACGAATTCCGCCGTCCGCGGGGTCGGGGCGAGCAGCATCCGTTCCCCGTCGCTTCGTTCCAGCATCACGTCGCTGAACGGCCCGAACGGCGAGCGGAGCCAGTGGCCGAGCACGACGCGGGTGCCGGAGGTGGTGCCGAGGCCCGCGATCCAGCCGTCGAAGCGCAGCCGCGGACGCCGGGGGCCCGGCCGGAACACCTGCCTCATACGTCCGCCGCCTGCCCCTCGTCGTCCCGGTGGAGGTCGCGCGTGGCCGGACCTCGGTCGTGGTGGTCGGGACAGTGTGACCGCACAGGGTGCGCGTACGTGAAGCCGCCGCGCCGCGTGGTCGTCAGGCCACGAGACCCGCGATGTGGGCGGTGACGGTGTCGAGGATGTCGTTCCAGGCCGACTCGTCGCCCAGGACGAGGTAGTTGAGGGTGAGGCCGTCGGTCACGGCGGCGAGATAGCGGGCCAGCACGGAGACGGAGACGCGGAGTCGCAGGTCGCTGCTGCCGCGCAGGTGCTCGATCAGTTCGGTGTAGGCGGTGCCGTACAGCTCGTACTGGCGGCGGGCCAGGTGCTCGAAGCCCGGCTCGCGCAGCGCGTACTGGGTCAGTTCGTAGGTGAGCATGTGCTCGTCGGGGCGGTCGCGGACGTGGGCCCAGTACGCCGCGAAGCCGGCCCGGACGGTCTCCTCCAGCGTGGCCCTGGGCCGCAGCGCTTCCCGCACGACGGTCACCGAGTGGTCGGTGAGGGTGGTGATGACGGACTCGATCAGGGCCTGCTTGGACTCGAAGCAGTAGTGGAAGACGCTCAGCGACACGCCCGCCTCGGCGGCGATGGCCCGGGTCGTCGCCTTGGCGACGCCGTCCCGGGCCATCGTCCTGATGGCCGCTTCCGTCAGCTGTTCGCGCCGCTGTGCCGACGGCATGCGTGCCATCCGTGAACCTCCGCCTCAGGCGCTGTGGACCCCGACCTCGTAGAGCGAGTATCCCCAGTCGGTGCCGCGGTCGAGTCCGTGGACCCGTACGTAGCGGGCCGGGGTTCCGGTGAACCTGGCCGTGTCCAGGCCGCCGTCGCCGCTCGTGGTGGACCAGGCGGTCTGCCAGGTGGTGCCGTCGGTGGAGAGTTCGATGCGGTACGACTTGCCGTACGCGCGCTCCCAGTCGAGCGTCACCCGGGAGACCAGGTGGGTGGAGCCGAGGTCGACCTGCCACCACTGGTCGTCGCTCCAGTCGCTGGCCCAGCGGGTGCTGTCGTCGCCGTCGGCGGCGCGGCCCGGCTGGTAGCTGGTGAACGGGTTCGACTCGGACGAACTGGCCGTCGCCGGCTGCCCCTTGGCGAGGTTGACCGAGGCCTGGTGCTGTTCGGTGGCCCCCCAGGTGTCGAGGTAGGACTCCGCGCCGCGGAACAGGTCGTTCACCACGTCCTGGCCGCCGACCTTCCGGATGTCCTCGATCCAGTCGGGGATCATGCCGGCGTGGGCCGCGCCGTCGGTGTTGATGTCGAAGGTGCGCTCGCCGGAGGTCTGCTTGTCGATGACGGAGCCGCCGTCGACGCTCGTGAAGGGGTACGTCACCTTGTTCGCGGCGTCCGCGCCGCGCGGGGCGGGGTGGTCGCCGATGCCGTTGAAGTCGGTGCCGTAGCCGTAGCCCACGTTGTACTTGTCGCGCAGCGCCTTGGTGCGGGCGGCTTCCGCGACGAAGCCCTCGGAGCCGTGCATGTACTGGGCGACGAAGCCGCCGAGGGCGTAGACCCGCCCGGTCCAGTCGAGGTCCATCCAGCTGTGCGAGGAGATCACGCCGGGGTAGGAGGCGGACTCCAGGATGTCGAGGGCCTGGCCGACGGCCTTGACGCCCATGTGGTCGATCTCCAGCATCATCTTGCGCTTCATCATGCCCCGCACCGCGTACTCGCCGAGTTCGGTGAGGCCGCGCTTGTTGCACTGCGCGTCCGAGTCGTACGCGGGGACGTCCACGCCCGCCGGCAGGTCGGACTCGGCTTCCGAGGAGGCGCTCCCGATGGGGTTGTCGTGCTGCGGGCCGGTGCACTTCTCGGTCTGCCAGAAGGTGCCGGTGGAGAGGAACTGGCCGACGTTGATGGCCGTTCCGAGGCCGCCGGAGTCGAACCGGACGCCGCACAGCGCGTTGTCGAACTTGTGGCAGAGGAACATCGAGCGGACGCCGAGCGCGTAGAGCTCGTCCAGCCCCTTGTCGATGTCCTCCTTGCTGCACTGCGGGATGTCGAGGATCTGCTTGCAGCCGAAGGGTTCGGAGGTCTCCACCCCGAGGACGACGGCGAGTTTGCCCTCCTCGATGACCTGCCGGGCCTGTGCGCTGTCGGTGACGATCCGGAACCAGCCCTTGCCGGTGCCGCCGTACATCGTGTCGATGTACGCCTGGAGCGCGTAGGTCATCTTCGCCTGCAGCCGGATCGAGGTCATCTCGTCACAACTGCGGTCCTTGAACGGGTAGATGGAGCAGATCATGCCGTTGGTGACGAGGTCGTTGACGAGCACGCGCTGTCCGCCGCGCCAGGCCCGCTCCACCCAGGCGTAGTAGTCGGCCTGGTGGGTCATCGAGTCGTACGCGGGCCAGTCCTTGAAGGTGGGCCAGCCGACCGGGTCGTGCTTGCCGTCGCCGCCGTGGGTGATGTAGTCGAAGAGGGCGAGGGTGCCGTCGGGGTAGTGCTCGGGGCAGTCCTTCAGGGCGTCGGCGACACCGGCCTCGGAGAAGACCTTGCCGCAGATCAGCCGGCCGCCGAAGGCCTCGTTGCCGAAGAGGTGGTTGTGCGCGTCGACGAACCCCTGCACTTCGCCTGCGGAGTTGGTCCCGGTGAACGGCTCGCCGGTGACGTCGATCTGGACGTCCGGGGCGGGTCGGGCGGTCGGGTCCCACCAGTTGTTGCCGGCCGCCGAACTCGGCGTGGGCCCGAGGGCCATGGTCAGTACCAGGAGCAGCAGCGACAGCATGGTGACGTGCCTGCGTCTGCGGTACGAGCGTCGAGTCGGCGTCACGGCCACGTCCCTCGGTCGACGGGGGCGCGGTTGACGAAACCATGGCGTTGTCATGAACCGCGCAATACCTGGGACGAGGATCGGGCCGCGCACCGACCGAGTCAAGTGTCCGGGACGCTTGACCTGAAGTACCCGATCTTCATGAGGACGTCGCACTGCGGCCCGCGGTGGGGCGGATCACGTTGGCCGCCCCACCGCGGGCACGGGTTCAGCAGCGCTTGCTGGAGTACCCCCCTACCGGTGCGGGGTCGCCGGCGGCCCGTACGGTGCCCGAGCCGGCCGTGCATTCGCTCACGGTGCCGGTGCCGTTGGACCAGAACTCCTGGGCGGTGGTGTTGGTCCAGGAACGCTTGCCGAGGACCTCGTCCTGGGAGTAGCTGTAGACGGCCGCGGTGACGTCGTAGTCTCCGACGGCGTCGCGGAAGCTCTGCCACACCCAGACGTAGCCGTAGTTCTTGCCGCAGGACGGCGAGTAGAACTGCTTGACGGAGGCGGCGGTCCTGCCGGCGCGCGTGATGTACCCGGTGGTTCCGATCTGGTGGGCGTCCGCGCACACCCCGGCCGCCCTGGCCCGCGGGCTTGCCGGGTTACCGTCGGCGGACGGCGCGGTGGAGGCCGCCGCGGTGGCCGTCCGCGCGGCCGGTGCGGGTGCCGGGCCGGTCCCGGCGGTCGCTACTCCGGCCGGGATGAGAGCGAAGGCGCAGGCCAGCGCCGCGGTGGCGGTCTTGAGATGCCGCATGTGATGTTTCCCCCTGGTCGTCGTGGTCGAGCCACACGTCATGACGCGTGCAGAGACGCGTTCCGAAGCGGGGGAAGCCCAAGAGGCATGCGTGGTCGGTGCAGTTCCCCGTGGCGCGAAGCGACCGCCCCCGGACTTCCCGGAGCACTTCGGACATAAGGTGAGACCCGTTGGACCCGCAGAGGGTTGTACGGCAGATGTCCCGCACCTCGCGGGCCGCCTCCCACCGGTGGCGGCGGCCCTTGTCCCGTGACGGCGTGACCGCTTCAGCGGCCGTGCCCCACCAGGGCGCCGGGGCGGGCGGCGGGACCACCGGGGGCCGGTCGTCGCAGGTGATGGTGTTCGGCAGTTCCCAGGACGCCGGCCAAAGGCCGGCGCCGGCGCGGTCACCGCCGACGTGACGATCCCCGCGCACAGCACGGCCGCCCGCCGCCGCACCTTCCACCGCGTTCCGCCAGGGGCCGGTCAGTTGTAGCGGCTCGGTGCGGCTTGGCGGCCTCGGGCTGGAACCAGCCCTGGAACGGGGACGGGTCGTGGACACAGACATCGCAGAAGGACCACGTCGCCCGCGCTGGTGCACGCCCGAGCCGGCGCGGCTTCGGCGGCGAGTGCCGCTCGGTCAGGGGGCCGTGACCGGCCCGCCAGGACCGCTGAGGGTGCCGGCGGTGAGTCCGACCTCGCGTTCCACCGTTTCCCAGACGAGCCTGGTCACATCGCCATAGGACTTCTCGGCGCGCATGGAGATCTGCACGAGGACTCCGTCGAGCAGCACGAGAATCCGGAAGGCGCTCGCACGGGGGTCGGTCAGCCGGAAAACGCCCTCGCCGTTCCCCCGGGTGAGCAGGTCCGTCAGCAGGTCCAGGCCATCCACCATCCGCCGGTCGACCTCCTCCGCCAGCTCGGGCCGCCGCGGGGCCGCCACCCAGGCGCTCATCCAGACACGTGCGTAGCGGAGAGGGGCGTTGAGTTGGCGTGCCACCAGTCCGCACAGGGCCGGAAGTGCCGGAAGCGGTTCGATGATCGAGCGCAGTTCGTCGTGTTCGGCTCCGGTGAACTGGGCGAACGCCTCCACGATCAGTTCGTCCATGGAGGCGAAGTAGTGGTGGACCAGCCCCGGGGCCACGCCGACGGCGGCTCCGATGTCCCGTGACGTCAGCCGATCGAGCCCCACCTCGTCCGCCAGGTCCAGGGCGGCGTCGAGCATCTCCTGGCGCCGCTCCTGCGGGCTCAGCCTCCGGCCTCTGGTCCCCACGCAATCCCCGCCCTTCGCTTCGGGCGGCCAGTGTATCCGGGCCGCCCGAAGCACGCTATTGGGCAAACAACCAACACTTCATCCGCAGAGCAGAACTCGATCATGCCGACGAACTGAGCAGGTCAGAGGAATTTTCATGCTCGACCATCCGCATCCCAAGACGCCGTGCGCGAGCCATTGACAGGCCGGTGACTCTGTTGTTGGCTCCCTGCCCAACGGAACTATTGGGCATTTGCCCAACGGAAGGCACGGTGACCTTCATGTCTGACGCCTCGTATCTCGCCGCAGAACCCAGTCCCGCACCGCCCGAGGAAGCCGTCGACCGGTTCGGCAGGATCGAAAGCGTCGGCGTCGAGTACATCGGCCCGGCGGACCGGCACGGCCGCCCGCGCGAGCTGTTCGCCGTGTGGCTGTCGTCGAACCTCGCGTACTTCTACATCCTGGTGGGCGGGCTGCTCCCGGTCCTCGGGCTGTCGATCTGGCAGTCCTTCGCGGTGCTGGCCGCGGGCCACCTCTTCTGGGCTCTCGTCGGCCTCCTGGCCGTCAGCGGCCCGAGTACGGGCTCACCGAGTTCCGTCGTCACCCGGGCGATGTACGGCGTCCGGGGCAACCGCGTCTTCGGGGCGGGCGCGGTGTGGGTCCTCTGCATCGCCTACGAGGGACTCAACCTGGCGATCGGCGCCGACGCCGGGTTCTCGCTGGCGTCCTTCGTCGGAGCGGGGACGTCGGCCCCCGTCAAGGTGGCCGTGACCGTGCTCATCGGCGTGGTCACCTTCGCGATGGGCGTGTACGGGCACGCGACGATCGTCCGCCTGAGCGTGTGGTTCTCCGCGCTGCTGGGCGCCAGCACGGTCGCCCTGGGATTCTTCGTCGTACGGCACGCGACGCTGCACCCCGCCGGCTTCCATTCGCTCGCCGGCAGCAAGCTGTGGGCGTCGGTGCTGATCGGCTTCACCGCAGTGGCCGCCCTGCCCCTGGGATGGCCCGGCAGCGCCGACTACGCCCGCTACCTGCCGCGGACCGCCGCGCCGCGCGCGGTGGCCGGATGGACCGCGTTCGGCGGCTGGATACCCGCCATGGCCCTGGGAAGCATCGGGATCCTGGCCGGTTCCGCGATCGACATGTCCGACCCCCAGACCAACATGAGGGCCATCCTGCCCTCCTGGTTCTACGCCGTCTTCCTCCTCGTCCTGGTCGTCGGGTCGATCACCAACAACGTCCTGACCGTCTATTCGTCGGGGCTGGCCCTGCAGGCGATGGGCGTGCGGATCAGCCGGGCCAGGTCGGTGATCGCGGACGCGGTGCTCGGCGGCGCCCTGTGCGTGACCGCCCTGGCCTCCACCAGCTTCCTCACCTCGATGAGCAACGTCCTCGCCCTCTCCGTCGCTCTCCTCGGACCCTTCCTGGCCGTCTACGGGACCGACATCCTGCTGCGGCGCAACCGGTACGACGGCCCCGCCCTGCACGACACCTCCCCGTCCGGCCCGTTCTGGTTCCACAACGGTGTCAACTGGTCGGGCGTCCTGGCCCTGGCCGGCGGGACCGCGGCTGCGCTGCTCTGCGTGAACACGACGGTATTCGTCGGCCCGGTGGCCACCGCGATCGGCGGCGGGGACCTCTCCGCGCTGGTCGGCCCCGCCGTCGCCGCTCTCCTCCACACCGGCGGCAGCCTGCTGCTGGGCAACCACCGCAAGGGAATCCTGTGATCACTCCGCCCTGTCCTGTGGCCGACCGGTGGTTCCAGGTCATTCAGGTCACCGACGAACTCTCCGTGAGCATCGAGCCGTACGTGCACCCGTTCCTGCGCGCGAACATATGGCACCTGCGCGGCAGCCGACGCGATCTCGTCGTGGACGCGGGCCTCGGGGTGCACTCCCTCCGGCAGGAACTGCCGCAGCTCTTCGAGCACGATCCGGCCCTGGTGGTGACCCACGCCCACCTGGACCACTTGGGGGGCGCCCACGAGTTCGACCGGTGCTACGCCCACCCGGCGGAGGCACTCCACGCTCCGGCACCCGGCACCCTGCGCGGCGGACGCCTCGCGGACCTGCTGGGGCTGCGGGCGGCGTACGCGGCGGAGTTCCCGGAGCTCATGGTGGACGCCGCGCCCGGCCCGGAGTTCGACCCCGACTCGTACGAACTGCGCCCGCCGAAGCGGTGGCTGCCCCTCGGCGACGGAGATGTCGTCGATCTCGGCGACCGCAGGCTGACCGTCCTCCACCTCCCCGGCCACAGCCCGGGAAGCATCGCGCTGTTCGAACCGGAGACGGGCGCACTGTTCTCCGGGGACGTGGTCTACGACCTCCAGGAGGGCGAGGAACTCCTCGACGCGATCAACGGCGCGCACGTGGCGGACTACGTCGACTCGCTGAACCGCCTCGCCGACCTGCCCGTGACCGTCGTCTACCCGGGACACGGCGAGCCCTTCGGACGTCCGCGTCTTCTGGAGCTGATCCACGCCTACGTCGCCTCGCGTTCGTCGACGTCGAGGTGATCCGTACCGCTGCCCCTGCCACCGCCCGCCACGCGTGACCAACCGCGACACCACCTCCGACCGGATGGAGAGAACCCATGGCCGTCGATTTCACACTGACCCCGGAACAACTCGCCGACCGCGCCGCCGCACGTGAGTTCGCCGAGAAGCACCTCGCCGGGGTGGAGCGCCTCGTCGCCGGAATCCCGACCCCGGAGGAGCGTCTGCTGGCGACCCGGCCGATCTACCGGGAGATGGTGCGAGCGGGCTACCTCAGAGCCATGATCCCGGCCGACCTCGGAGGCACCTTCAGGTCCGTCCTCGACCTCGTGATCGTGGGAGAGGAGATCTCACACGGCGACATGAGCGTGTCCTGCAGTCTGTTCTCCTCCGGCCTCGGCTTCTACCCGGTGCTGATCGGCGGCAGCCCGGAACAGCGCCGACGCTTCCTCGCTCCCTTCCTTGCCGACGACGGCACCCCGATGGCCGCCCTGGCCTTCAGCGAGGACGGCGGCAGCGCCAACTTCGACGCCCCGGACCCGTCCGCCGGCTTCACCACGACCGCGCGCCGCGACGGCGACCAATGGGTGATCAGCGGACGCAAGGCGTTCACCACCAACGGATACGGCTGGCAGGGCGAGGGCCCGGAGTTCTTCTCGGTCGCCTGCCGGGTGGGCGACGGACCTTCCGAGCAGACACTCTCGGTGATCGCGGTCCCCGGTGACTCCCCGGGCATCTCCTACGGTCCGTCCCTGGACACGATGGGGCACCGTGCCTGTCTGTCGCCGCGCGTGGTGTTCGACGAGGTCCGGGTGCCCGTCGAGAACATGGTCGGGCGCCCGGGGGACGGGATCGACCTCCTCACCCGGACCTTCGCCTGGTCGGGAGTCACCGTCGGAGCGGAGGCGGTGTGCGTGATGCAGCAGGCGTTCGACGCGGCCCGCGCATTCGCCGTGACCGAGCGCCGACGCGGCGCCGTACCCGTCGTCGAGCACCAGAACGTGGCCTACATGCTCGCCGACATCAAGATGCGGCTGGAGGCCGCACGCTACCTCGTCTGGAAGGCCGCCCACCGGCTGGACGAGACCGCGGGCGCCGACATGGAGCTGTCGAACATGGCCAAGGTCCACTGCTCCGAACTGGCCGTACAGGTCGTCTACGACGCGATGCGTCTGGTCGGCGTCGAGAGCTACGCCAATGAGCGCCCCTTCACCCGCATGCTGCAGGACGCCCTGGCACTGCCCCTCTACGACGGCGGCAACATGGGGATACGCCGCCGCGCGATCGGCCAGGCGATCGCCGCCGGCGGTTACGACTCCCGGGCAGCGGCGGAGAACCGGCCCATCGCGGACTCCCGACGGTGAGAGCGACCGTGGTGCTCGGCCTCAACCTGCCCCGCTGCCCGTTTCTCCCTTGTCCTGGTCAGTCGAGTGCGGTGTCGCCCCGGGCCTCCAGGACCTTGCGGAGGCTCTCGGTCATCTGCCCGCGCTCCGTGGGGGTGAGGACCGAGAGGATCTCCTCGTAGTCCCGCAGGTGTGCCACGATCGTCTCGTCGGCCAGGTCCTTGCCACGCGGTGTGAGCCGGATCTTCACCGTCCGCCGGTCTTCGCCGTCACGCAGTCGCTCGACCAGGCCCTTGGCCTCCATGCGGTCGATGCGGTTGGTGATGGCGCCGGAGGTCACCATGGACGCACGGAGGAAGGCTCCGGCGGTGAGCGTGTAGGGCGGCCCTGAGCGGCGCAGGGTGAACAGGATGTCGCACTCGCCCATGTTCACGCCGTACTCGTCGGCCAGCTTCTTGTAGTGCCGGTCCACGACCCGCTGCATCCGCTGGACGCGCCCGAACAGCTCCATGACGCCCAGAGCTTCCGCCAGGTCGGGCCGCTGATCGCGCCACTGTTCGGTGATCCGGTCCACCGCATCGGCCATGCCCCGCTCCTTTCAACGTGAACCATCTGAACACTAAGAGGTTTGACATTGACCCAGCAAACGGGTTTCCTCTTAACGTTAAGATAATCAACCTTGAGAGGAAGGGAGACCGTCACCATGTCCTACCCCGAGCCCCGCTACCTCGGCGAAAAAGGCCAGGTCACCGCGTTGTTCCGCCCCGCCCCTGCGCAGCCGGACACCGGCTTCGTCGGCTCCACCAGCATCAGCTACGTCGCCGACCAGGAGACCACCGGCGGCGAGTTCGGCCTGTACAAGGTCGACATGGGCCCCAAGACCATCGGGGCCAAGGAGCACTTCCACCGCACCATCTCCGAATCCTTCTACGTCCTGTCCGGCGAGGTCCGCTTCTACAACGGCGACCAATGGATCACCGGCGGTGAGGGCGACTTCCTGCACGTCCCCGCCGGCGGCCTGCACGCCTTCCAGAACGACAGCGACGACCCCGTGTCGCTGCTGATGATCTTCTCGCCGGGAGCCCCCCGGGAGGAGTACTTCGAGAGGGCCGCGGAGTACGCGGAGCGCAGCCGCGAGGAGTTGGAGGCCTTCCGGGTGCGGCACGACAACTACTTCACCGACATGCTCGACTGACACTCCCCGACGCAACCCTGGAGAACCCCTCATGCGCGTCAAAGCCTTCGACCACCTCGTCCTCAACGTGACCGACGTCGACCAGGCACTGGACTTCTACACCGGGCTCCTCGGCCTCGCGCCCGAGCGGGTCGCGGAGTGGCGGGCCGGCAAGGTGCCGTTCCCGTCCGTCCGCATAGACGAAGGCACGGTCATCGACCTGTTCTCCCGCCCGCGCGGCGAGTCCAACGTCGACCACATCTGTCTCGTCGTGGACCCGCTCGACTGGCAGGACACCATCGACTCCGGCACGTTCGACGTCGTCGAGGGCCCCGTTCCCCGGTGGGGCGCCCGAGGCGAGGCCCAGTCCGTCTACGTCAGGGACCCCGACGGCAACACCGTCGAACTGCGCTGGTACCCGCAGGACGTCACCGACTGACGCGAAGCCGGACCGCCGCCGGGGCGCACGGCATGGTGCACGGGCTCCGCGGAGTTGACCCACCCGGACGCGCGTCAACGCGCCGACGTCGTCACCGGTGTTGCGCACGAAGGTGTCCGAGACGCTGGAATCGCTCACGCCGGTACGGAAGTTGAGGCCGTCGATCGTCGAGTCGCCGAACGCCCCGCCGATGGCGTCGACCTGGTCGGTGTCGATGCGTTCGCGTACGTCGCCCTCGACGGCGAAGCCCGAGAGCTGGACGTCGTGGCTGCCGCCGTCCGCGGCGTCCTTGCCGCAAACGGTTCTTTCGATCAATAGGTTTCAATCCTGCAAGACAATGTCGACTACTTGCAGCAGCTCAGGCAGCCCCGAACCGTTGCTCGTCGGTCGGTGACCTGCGATGATCCAACCCCGATGCGTGATCACGGGGGGAGAACAACGAGCATGCGGCCTTTCAGAGTGGTCGGTCACAGCACGCGGTCCCGGCGCGGCGTGGGGCGGCCGGGTACCGCGCTCCTGGCGGCACTGGGCGTCACCGCCGTCTTCCTTACGGGGTGCGGGAGTTCAGGTGACGAAGGACTTCCGGTGCTGTTGGTCAACGAGTCGGCCTGGGGTGCTCACGTGCTCGGCTGTCCGTCATGCGGAGAGCGCGGTGTCGTGGTCGAGGGCGACCCTGACCGGAGGCCGGACGGGGACGGCGGCACCTACTTCGGGTGGACCGAGGAACGCGCGTGGCCTGTGACGTACAAGGTGGTCGTCCGGGGAGTGGAGTCGGTCTGCCCGGTCATCGACACCGAGCCCGGCAAGGCAGCCGGCGAATTCGGTACCCGGGACGTCATCTACGTGGTGGACAGAACCGGGACGTGCGTCGCGGGCCCGCCGAGCATGGACGACATCTGACGTCGGGGAAGTCCTGCGGATCACAGCCCCTTCGCACGCTGGGGTGCGGGCGACGGAGGCCGGTGGGATTCTGTACTTCCTGGAAGCCGACACACGACAACACGGCCCTGGACGGCGGCAGCTGCCCGAGGTGGTTGAGGTGATGGGCATCATGGGAACTGGACGTCCACGGCGCCGGGCTCTCACGCCGCTGGCCGCCGTCATCGAGGGCATCGCCGCCGGCGTCGCGGGGACCGTCTGCATGGATGCCACGCGCTATCTCCTGTACCGCCGCTCAGGAGGCACCGAAAGCCCCAGGGACTGGGAGTTCGCACCGGTCGAAGGCTGGGAAGAGGCCCCGGATCCGGGCAAGGTGACGAAGCGGCTGCTGGAGGGGTTCACCCAGCGCGAGATCCCTGACCGGTGGGCGTGGCTCATGAGCACCGCGACGCACTGGTCGTACGGCTCCGCCTGGGGTGCGCTGTACGGGATCGTCGCCGGATCGGTCCGGCGCCCGAACCCGTGGCTCGGCGTTCCGTTCGGCGCGGCTGTGTGGGCCAGTGCGTATCTGGTCCTGCCGCAGGCCGGGCTCTATCAGCCGATCTGGAAGTACAGCCCGAAGACCCTGGCCGAAGACCTGGGCGCACACCTCGCGTTCGGGCTGGGAACGGGCACCTGCTTCTGGCTCACCAGCGCGCATTGCTGACGGCGCGCTCTGCGAAAGTCCCGCGTCGTACAGATCGGTGGCAGCGGCTGTCGGCCCGGCCCCGGACGGGACGGTGACCCGTACCGGGTTCACTCGTTTGACGGAGCGGCGTACCACCGCGTCATCTCATCCCGTCCGAAAGCGTTCCGCTCCATGCACCTTCGCCCGCTCAGTCGTCCCGCCCGCGGTGCCAGGCCGCCGGTCCAGGAGGTCGAGTCCGTCCTCGTCGAGCAGTACGGGGATCTGGTCCGCCTGGCCCACCTCGTCCTGCCCGCCGCTCTCGGCCGCCATCGCCGGGTGGTCGTCGCCCACTCCCTGGTGCAGCGGGCGCTGACGGCGGCGCGGCCGGGTGCCGGCGCGGCGGTCCCACCCCCGCGCAGGGAGCGGCCGGGCGGCGCGCCCGTCGCGCAGGCGCTGCTCGTGGCGGTCGTGCGCGGCGCGCTCTCGTACGACGGTGGTCCGCGCCGGTACCTGATACCGCTGCTGCCCCGGCTGCCGCTGGTGATGGGGCTGCGGCTGTTCCCCAGGTCCGGCGGCGCCGACGAACTCGCCCTCGCCCTGCGGCTGTCGGGGGTGGCCGCGGCCGACCGCGCGGCGTTCCTCCTGCGCACGATGCACGGGCTGGCCGACGACACCGTGCGCGAGATCCTGGCGGCGGCCGGGGTGCGGCACCCCGACGCCGCCGTGCGCACGGCGGACACGCTCGGCGAGAGTGCCGGGCCGTCGGCCGCCGGGCTGCTGGCATCGCCGGAGTTCAACGCCTGTGCGCTCCAGGCGAGCCCCACCGACCTGCTGCGGCGCAGGCGCCGGGTACGGCTGGGCCTGGCCGCCGCGGCCATCTGCTCGGTGACGGGAACGGTGCTGGCCACGACCCTGTCCGCCGGCCCCGCCCCCTCCGGCGGCACGCCCACGTCCGCCGCGCGGGCCGGCTACGGCCCGGCCGACCTGCTGCGCACCGGGGACACGGTGTGGGACAACACCTCGCGCGTCGACTTCACGGCCTGGCCGGCCCGCGGCTCCCGGCTGCACGACGAGGCGCTGCTCGGCCGGGCCCTGTCCGCGTGGACCCGCCCGGCCGGTGCCGGAATCCGGCCGGCCCTCGCCCCCGGCACGAGCGCCGACGCCCCGAACACCGCGCCCCGGCTGCTGTACGCGGGCGATGTCGGCGGCACTGCCGTGGTGGTGCTGTACGACGGTGAACGCCTCGCCCGCTACACCGAGTCCGCTCCGGGCCGGGGCGAGCTGAGCGTGGCCGCGGTCGACGAGGCGGACGTGACGACCGCGGCGGCCGTCACCCTGACCGCCTCGCAGGGGTCGGCGCGGTACCTGCTGGCGCCGTGGGTCGCCGAGGCGCAGACCCGCGATCTGCTGCGCCCGGACGTCCTCGCCCGGCCGCTCGGGGTGGCGAGGGACGGGGTCACCGCCCCGGTTCCCGCGGTACCGGCCGGCGGCGGCTGCGCGAGCCGTCCGGTGCTCCAGCTGCGGTCCTCGGAGCGCATCGCCGAGCACCACGCCTTCCTGCTCGCCCCACTCGGCGGCCTCTCCCCCGTGCACCTGACCTACACGCCTCTGCCCGGGCACGGGAATCCGCCCCGGCAGCCCCGGGAGGCGACCGGCGGCGCAGCCCTGGTGGCCTGGGCGCACCAGGCCTGCGCGCTGACGTCGCTGCGCGGGGCGGGCGTACGGGCGGTGAACGCGTGGGACTTCGCCGAGCAGGACCTGCCCGACGGCGGCGGACAAGCCGTGTGGACCTGCGCCCGCGCCGACTCCTGGCGCGGCCCCGGCGATGTCACGGTGGGACTGCGCACGAGCCGGGACGCCCCGGCCGAACCGGTGCGGACGGTGGCACGCGCCCGGTCCACCGCCGCGTGCAGCCGGTTCGGCCGGCACGTCGTGGCCGTCACCGGCTGGCGGTCGCCGCGGAACCACTGGTTCGTGCTGGCCGCGGGGAGCCGAGCGGTGACGGCCCTGCTCGTGACCGGCGACGTCTCCGCCGCCCGGGACGGCCGCACCCTGGCCCTCCCCGCGCCCGAGCGCCCGCACGTCGCGGTGCGGGCCCGGCTCGCCTCCGGGGAGGACCTGGACGGCCTGGACCAGCCCGGCTGACGACCGTCGAGGGCCCCGCCCGGCAGGGGCGGGGCCCTCGCCCACGGACGCGGACCTCACGGCCGAGGCCGACGGTCCCCGCAGTCCCGGCTCGCGGCACACCGCGGTGGGGACGGATCCGCCTGACCGCGGGGAATCCCCGCGAGCGGGCCGTGGGACACCGCCGACTCCGTACCCTGGCGGCATGCGCATGCGCCCCACCCTGAGCTGGACCCCTGCCGCGGATCTGCCGCCGGGTACCACCGATCTGGAACCGGTCGTCCACGCGTTGAGCGCCGGCGGTGTGCTGGTGCTCAGCGGCGCGGGAATCTCCACGGAGTCGGGCATCCCGGACTACCGGGGCAAGGGCGGGAGCCTGAGCCGGCACACCCCGATGACCTACCAGGACTTCACCCGCAGCGCCCACGCGCGGCGCCGCTACTGGGCGCGCAGCCACCTCGGCCGGCGCACCTTCGCCCGCGCCACCCCCAACGCCGGGCACCGGGCCGTGGCCGCCTACGCGCGGCACGACCGTGTCTCGGGTGTGATCACCCAGAACGTCGACGGCCTGCACCAGGCCGCCGGCAGCGAGGGCGTCGTGGAACTCCACGGCAGTCTCGACCGGGTCGTCTGCCTCACCTGCCGCGTCTTCAGCCCGCGCGGCGAACTCGCCCGGCGGCTGGAGGCCGAGAACCCGGGCTTCGACCCGGTGGCCGCGGGGATCAACCCGGACGGTGACGCCGACCTCACCGACGCACAGGTCGGGGACTTCCGCATCGTGCCCTGCGCCCGCTGCGGCGGCGTCCTCAAACCGGACGTGGTGTTCTTCGGCGAGACGGTTCCGCCGCAGCGTGTCGAGCACTGCCGGCGGCTGGTCCGTGAGGCGTCCTCGCTGCTGGTCCTGGGATCGTCGCTGACGGTGATGTCCGGGCTCCGGTTCGTCCGCCAGGCGCACCAGGAGGGAAAGCCGGTGCTGATCGTCAACCAGGACCCGACGCGGGGCGACCCGCTCGCCCTCACCAGGGTCGCGCTCCCCCTCGGGCCGGCCCTGACCACCGTGGCCCACCGGCTGGGCATCGCGGTCGGCGGCGGCTCCGCGGACTGAGGCGGCGTGCCCGGCGGTGCCTGGCGGTGCCCGGCGGTGGTGGAAAGCGGCGCATGCGAACAGAATTGTGACCCGTGGGACCGTCTTCTCACAGCCACGCCGCAGGGCCGGTGTCCGGCCGACGGAGGGTGGAGGACATGCGGCACTACGATCTCGTCGTCCTCGGGGCCGGCAGCGGCAACATGCTGCTGTCCGAGGAGTTCGACCGTCTGCGGATCGCCATCGTCGAGCCGGACCGTTTCGGCGGCACGTGCCTGAACCGGGGGTGCATCCCGAGCAAGATGTTCGTCGTCGCCGCGGACGCCGCCGAGGGAGCGCGGGAGGCGCGGCGTCTCGGTGTCCACGCGAGCGTCTCGCACGTCGACTGGAAGTCCGTCCGGGACCGCGTGTTCGACCGCATCGATCCGCTGCACGGGAGCGCGGTGGAATACCGCCGAAGCCAGGGCGTCGACGTGCTGACCGAGACGGCCCGCTTCGTGGCCCCGAAGGTGCTGGAGGTCGGGGCGGAGCGGATCACCGCCGAGACGTTCGTCGTCGCGGTCGGGTCACGCCCGGTGGTGCCGGACATCCCGGGGCTCGACACCGTGCCCTTCCACACCTCGGACACGATCATGCGGATCGACGGCCTGCCCGGCTCCATGCTGGTGCTCGGCGGCGGCTTCATCGCCGCCGAGTTCGGCCACGTGTTCACGTCGTTCGGCGTCGACGTCACGATCGTGCAGCGCGGGCCACGCCTGCTCATGGCGGAGGACGAGCAGGTGTCGCGGCGCTTCACCGAACTCGCCGCACAGCGGCACCGTCTGCTGCTCGGTGCCGAGGTCACCTCCGTCCGACCGCAGGGGGACGGTGTCGCGGCGCGGGTGGCGGGTCCGGACGGTGAGCACGCCGTAGAGGCCGACATGCTGCTGGTGGCCGTCGGCCGCAGGCCCAACACCGACCGGCTGCGGGCCGCCGACGGCGGGCTGGAGCTGGACGAACACGGTCACATCGTCACCGACGACGCCTACCGCACGTCCGTGCCGGGGGTGTGGGCCCTCGGCGACGTGGTCAACCACTTCCAGCTCAAGCACGTGGCGAACGCCGAGTCACGGGTGGTACGGCACAACATCCTCCATCCGCAGGACGTACGGACGCTGCCGAACAAGGTGGCCCCGCACGCGGTGTTCACCCACCCGCAGATCGCCGGTGTCGGCCTGACCGAACAGGAGGCACGGCGGCGCGGCATCGACTGCCTGGTCAGCGTCCGCGACTACGCCGAGACCGCCTACGGCTGGGCCCTGGAGGACACCACCAGTTTCGTGAAACTCCTCGCGAGCCCCGCGGACCGCATGCTCCTGGGCGCGCACATCATCGGGCCGCAGGCCGCCACGCTCATCCAGCCCCTGATCCAGGCCATGTCCCTGGGACTGACGGTGGACCGGATCGGGCAGGACGTCATGTACATCCACCCGGCTCTGACGGAGGCCGTCGAGCAGGCGCTGCTGGAGCTGTAGTCAGGCGGTGACGTCGAGGACGACGCGGAACCGTGCCTTGCCGCTGAGCATCCGCTCGTAGGCGTCCATGGCCCGCTCGAAGGGCATCGTCTCGATGGAGGGGTGGATGCCGTGGGCCAGGCTGAAGCCGAGGTTGTCCTCGTTCTCGATCGACGAGCCGGTCAGGCTGCCGACGATGCTCCGGGTGCCGAAGATCAGGTCGGCGGTGGCCACCGAGAGCGGGTCGGGTGCCGCACCCACGACGACGAGCTTCCCGCCGGGGGCCAGGCCGCGCAGCAGCGGGTTCATGGACGCGCCGCTCGACGCCGTGGCGACGACGAGCGAGGCGCCGCCCAGGGCGGCCAGCGCCGCACCGGGGTCCGTCTCCGAGCTGTCGATGTACTCGTGGGCGCCCAGCTCACGGGCGAGCGGCTCCTTGTCCTTGCCGCGGGCGACGGCGGCGACCCGGTAGCCGAGGCTGCGCGCGTACTGGAGGGCGAGGTGTCCCAGCCCGCCGATGCCCTGTACGGCCACCAGGCTGCCCGCCCTGACGGAGTCCTGCTGGAGGGCGGAGAAGGTGGTCAGTCCGGCGCACAGCAGCGGGGCGGCCTCGGCCGCGGACATGCCGTCGGGGATGCGGACCAGTCCGCTGGCGCGGGCGTAGGTCACCTCGGCGTAGCCGCCGTCGACGTTCGTGCCGGTCTGCGCCTGGTCGAGGCAGTTGACGAAGTCGCCCCTGCGGCACGGCTCGCACTCCCCGCAGTGCCCGTTCAGGAAGCCGACGCCGACGCGGTCGCCGGGGTGCCAGGCGGTGACGCCCGGCCCCACGGCGTCGATGACGCCGACGATCTCGTGTCCGGGCACGATCGGGCTCGCCGGGTCGGCGCGCAGGCCCTCCACGGCGAGGACGTCGGTGTGGCAGACGCCGCAGGTCTCCACCCGGAGGCGGACGTGTCCGGGCGCCGGGTCGGCGAGCTCGCGCTCGACCAGCCGCAGGTTGTGGACCCCGGTGGCTTCGAAGGCTCGGTAGGTGGTGGACATGGTGGCTCCTCGGTACCGCCCGCCGGGCGTGGGCCGGCGGGGCTCGATGGGACGACGCCAAACCAATATGACCGGTCGTCTTAGACGGCGTCAAGCCCGGCCACCGAGGGTGCGCGGACCCCGCCTTCCAGGCTTGACAGCAGTCAAGACGACCGGACATATTGAAGGAGAGGTGATCCGAATGGCACGTGCGTCGAAGCGCGAGGAGATAGCGCAGGCGGCACTGGAGCAGTTCCGCACCCGGGGCTTCAACGCCACCGGCATCAGCGACATCACCTCGGCCGCCGGCGCCCCGAAGGGTTCTTTCTACAACCACTTCGCCAGCAAGGAGGACAGCGCCCTGGAGGCGCTCGACCGCTATGCCGCCGGCCTGCGCTTCGACATGCTCGACGCGGCCGGGCACCCTCCGCTGGAACGCCTCAGGGCGCACTTCGAGTTCATGGGCGCGGACACGGTGGACAGCGGCTTCGCCCGCGGCTGCCTGGTCGGCAATTTCGGCGCCGAGGTGGCCGACCACTCCGAGGAGATCCGCTCGGCCGTCCGGCGCGGCTTCCGGCAGTGGGCCGCGCACATCGAGCGCGTGCTCACCGAAGCCCAGGAATCGGGCGAGGTGAGCGCCTCGCTCGACGTGCAGGCCACGGCGCTCTTCGTCCTCAGCGCCTGGGAGGGCGCCCTGATCGCGGCCCGCGCCGACAAGTCCGCCGCCCCCATCGACGCGTTCTTCCGCATGGTGTTCGACGTCGTGCTGCGCTGAGCCGCCCACGCCGAAACGCAGCCCGCAGGGTCATTCACCCGAGTTGCGCAGTCACTCACGGATAGCTAGCGTTACCGGCAGTGACATTGGCTGCCGCGCCGAAAAGCGGACTCGGTGAATCAGGGGAAATCCTCCAGGGAGATCCACTATGCCCGAATTCCTTCGTTCGTACTCCCGCAGGAAGTTCATCTCCACGTCCGCGACCGCGGTGACCGCCGCGACAGGTGCTTTCGGTCTGCGCGCCTGGAACAATTCCGAAAAGCCCGCATCAGCGAGTGAGCGGCAGAGCATCCGCCCCTTTCACGTGAACGTCCCGGAGCAGGATCTGGACGATCTCCGTCGGCGCATCAAGGCGACACGATGGCCCGACCGCGAAACCGTCCGTGACCAGTCCCAGGGTGTCCAACTGGCCACGATGAAGGAGCTCGCCCACTACTGGGAAACGGCGTACGACTGGCGGAAGATCGAGAAGACGCTCAACTCCCTGCCGATGTACGTGACGGAGATCGACGGACTCGACATACAGTTCATTCACGTCCGCTCCCGCCACAACGACGCCCTCCCGGTCGTCCTGACCCATGGCTGGCCGGGTTCGATTCTGGAGTTCCTGAAGGTCATCGGCCCACTCAGTGACCCGACCGCCCACGGCGGGCGTGCCGAGGACGCGTTTCACCTCGTCATACCGTCGATGCCCGGATACGGCTTCTCGGAACGGCCGACGACCACCGGCTGGAATCCCGACCGCATCGCGCGCGCCTGGGCCGTGCTGATGGAGCGTCTGGGATACCGGCACTACGTCTCCCAGGGCGGGGACTGGGGTGCCGTGATCTCCGACAGGATGGCCGTGCAGAAGCCCCCGGGACTGCTCGGCATCCACGTCAACTTCCCGGCCACCGTCCCGCCGGACATCGCGAAGAGGCTGGCCTGCGGCGACCCGGTGCCCGCCGGCCTCAGCCCGGACGAGAAGGCGGCCTACGGCCAACTGGCCTCCTTCTACAAGACGGGATCCGGCTACTCGGCCATGATGGTCACCCGTCCGCAGACCGAGGGATACGGACTGACGGACTCGCCCGTCGGACTGGCCGCCTGGATGTACGACAAATTCGCGGCATGGACCTACAGCGGCGGCCACCCCGAGCGCGTACTCACCAAGGACGAGATGCTCGACGACATCACTCTCTACTGGGTGACGAACACCGCGGTCTCCTCGTCGCGTCTGTACTGGGAGAACAACGCCAACAACTTCAACGCCGTGTCCGTGTCCGTCCCCGCCGCCGTCACGGTGTTCCCCGGCGAGATCTACCAGGCCCCACGCAGCTGGGCGTCCCGGGCTTATCACGACCTCTTCTACTACCACCGTGCCCGCAGCGGGGGCCACTTCGCCGCCTGGGAGGTCCCGGGTATCTTCACGGACGAACTCCGGGCCGCGTTCTCCCCCCTGCGCGGCTCGCGCCAGTCGGCCGGCAAGTAGGCGCCCACCGGGCCCCGTCGTCTCCCCCCCTTTCTATCGGTACGAGACGGCCGTGGCAGTGCGGATGCTCCGTGGGGGCACGGTGATCCGCAGTACGTGGGTGTCGGCGTCCCAGTGCCAGGCCGAGGTCGCCAACCGGGCGCCGTCCGCGCTCACCCGGCTCGGTGCCGCGCCGACGCCGAGGAAGGACACGGTCCAGGTGCGGCGGCCTGCCTGTCCGGGGAAGGTTCCCCTGGCGGGTGCGATCTTCAGCAGGTGGGTGCCCGCGTGTTCGGCGTAGCGGATCCGGGTGGTCGCCGTACGTGCGGGGTCGGCGGTCGTGCCGTCGTCCTCGTAGAGGGAGAACGTGCCGGACGCTCCGGGGGCCACGCTGACGCTGACCTTGTCGAGCGGGCTCAGGCTGTCGTCGGGCACGTTGTCGGACCGGGTGGTGACGATGCCGCCCGCCCGGACGAAGACCGGCATGGTGTCCAGGGTGGTCGTGATGTCGTACGTGGCTCCGCCGGCGGGTGCGGTGTAGGTGCGGCCGGTGAAGTAGTCGGTCCACCGGCCCGGCGGGAACCACACCGGGGTGGTCGTGTCGGTGCCGGGGGTGGTGACGGGGGCGACCAGCATGTCGGGGCCGTAGAGGTACTCGGAGTCCGCCTCGGTGTAGGCGTGCTCCTCCTCCGGGTACTGGAAGTACAGCGCACGGACGATCGGGGTGCCGGTGGTCTCGGCCTGCTGCGCCAGGGTGTACGTGTACGGCACGAGCGCCTCGCGCAGCCGGAGGAACTTCTCGGCGGAGTTCTGTGCTTCGGGGCCGTACTGCCACGGCAGGCGGTCGCTGTGGTTGCTGTGCAGCCGGTCGACGGGCTGGAAGGTGCCGAACTGCACCCATCGTGCGTAGAGGTCGTCGGGCAGTCTGGTGGTGCGGTGGGTCTGGCCGTTCGAGGTGTAGGTCTCGGCTCCGGGGATGCCGTACCCGTCGTTGTGGCCGCCGATGTCGTGGCTGACGGCGGCGAGGCCGGTGGCGGCCGACTCCCCCGGCGTGTAGCCGACCTCGGCGCGCAGGGTGCCCCAGTTCGAGGTGGTGTCACCGGTGAAGTGGAGGGTGCTGCGCTTATCGGCCCAGGGACCGGTGGGCAGGCCCACGCCGCCGCTGTAGCCGCCGGCCTGGAGGGAGCCGTAGGCGCGGGACAGGACGAAGCCGCGGTCGCCGGTCTCTGCGGAGGTGAGGTCGGCGTACTTCTGGTTGATCCAGGCGTCCGGGGTGACCCCGGACCGGGAGGAGCGGGAGGCGTCACAGCACCAGTCGAGCCACCAGAAGTCGTTGCCGGCCTGGTCCAGCGGCCGGTGCAGGTCGAGGTAGGCCTTGAGCTGGTCGGGGTCGCCGAAGTCGAAGGTGTAGCAGTCCGGGCCCGCGCTTCCGGCACAACCGCCCTTCTGCAGCTTGCCCTTGGCCGTGCTCTGGGCCTGCGCGAACTGCGGGTCGGTGCCGAGGATGCTCGGGTGCACGTTCAGGGTGTTGTGCAGGCCCTGGCCGGCGGACCAGTCGAAGAAGGCTTTGGGGTCGGGGAACTTGGCCGGGTCGAAGTTCCAGCCGCTCCAGGTGTTGGGCGACTTGAAGTCGGTGTCCGTGACCAGCACGTCCAGGGGGACGTCGGCGGCGCGGAACGCGGGCAGGATGGTGTTCTCGTAGTCGTCGGCGGTGCGGTCGATGTATTCGGAGTACCAGACGCCGTAGGCCCAGCGGGGCAGCAGCTGTGACGGGCCGGTCAGGGTGGCGAGGTCGGCGAGGCCCTGCCGGTAGTCGTGTCCGAAGGCGAAGAGGTAGCCGTCCTGGTAGGGCCGGCCGCCGTGGCCGGGGCGTGCAGCAGCCTCCCTGGTGCCGGTGTCGTAGACGGCGGAGGGGGTGTCGTCGAGGAGGTACCAGCCGTCGCGGTGCAGGAGTCCGGGCGTGGTCCAGGGGGTGGGGTCGTCGTCCCCGTTGAGTCCGTCGAGGCTGCGGCGGTAGCCGCCGAGGGCGAGGTGGGGTGCGGGGGCGGGCTCTCCCGGCCGGCTGAGGGCGAGCGTGTCGAGGTTGACGTGGCAGCTGGTGGACTGCGGGCAGCTCAGGGTGACTTGGTCGGTGCCCGCCTTCAACTCGACGGGCACGGAGGCCGTCTGCCAGGTGTCCCAGTCGTCGGTGGCCGGGAGCGTGAGGGTGGTGGGGGAGGTCCCGTCGCCGGTGCCGACGTCGACCGTGCGGGGCTGGTGCAGGCCGTCGCCGCCGGTGCCGTTGGCGTACCGCAGGTTCAGCAGGTAGGTGCCGTCGGCGGGCACGCCGGTGATCCGGTCCGAGACACCGGACCCCTGGTTGAGTTCGGCGGTGAAGCCGTAGCCGGCGTGGCCCCGGTGATCCGTGGCGATGACGGCGGAGCCCGACAGGAGGGCGTCCTCGGCCTCGCAACCGGTGCCGAAACGGCAGCCGTTGACCACGGTCGCGGCCCGGCCGGGATAGGCGGCACCGGAGTCGAGGAGGGCGAGGCTGTCGATGTTGACGCTTCCGGAGTCGGCGGCGGCGCGATGGAGCCTGACGGTGTGGGGGCCGGCGCCGAGCGTCAGCGGCAGGCGGGCCACGGCCCAGGTGTTCCAGTCCGGGGTCGCCGGAAGCGTGAACGTCCTGTCGCTGCCGCCGTCCACACGGAGACTCAGGGTGCGTGCCTCGTGGTGGCCGTCGCTGCCCACCGCGTTGGCGTAGCGCACGGCGAGGTCGTAGGTGCCGGCGGACGGTGTCCGCACGTCCGCGGCGAGGGAGTTGCCGTCCACCTCGAACCCGGCGAGGAAGCCCTTGCCGGTGAAGTCGTGGTGATCCGTGGCCAGGCCGGGACCGTCGTACTGCTGGTCCTCCGCCTCGCACAGCGCGCCGACGGTGCACACGTCGTGGCTCCAGGGTGCCGCGAGCACCGGCGTCGGCCCCGCCTTGAAGGAGGTCGTCAGGTTGTCGGCGTCGAAGGGTCCGGAGCCGACGCGGTAGCGCAGGGTCATGGCGCTGGTGGTGATGGTCAGGACGCCGCCGCTGACGGACGAGGTGTAGGGGGGCGGGGTGAAGGAGTCCCGGCCGACGGCGTTGAAGGTGGGGCTGTCCTCGAAGTGGCCGTCTCCCGCGTATTCCGTGCGGATCAGGGTCGGTGACAGGACTTCGAAGCGGGCGTCCCGGACGGTCACGGCGGAGGGGTGGGGCGACCGGCCGCCCGTGTCCGCGGCCCCGGCTCCGGGGGTGCCCAGGCAGAGTCCCAGTACGGCCAGGTGGGCCACGGCGAGGATGCCCAGTCCACGGCGGGTTCTCGGCAGGGAAGGTTTCACAGCACTCTCCGTCTCCGGCCCAGCCACGTCTGGGCGACCACCACCAATGCCAGGAACGCCCCGCTCACGACCTGCTGGTAGGCCGAGTCGAGCGAGCCGATCTGATTGATCACGTTCTGGATGACCTTGAGCAGCAGCACCCCGACGAGGGAGCCGCTGACGAAGCCGGAACCGCCGCTGAGCAGGGTGCCGCCGATGACCACGGCCGATATGGCGTCCAGCTCCATGCCGTTGCCGAGGATCGTCACACCGGACAGCAGCCAGGCCGCGTTGAGCGCGCCGGCGAGCCCGGCGCACAGGCCCGAGAGCGTGTACACGGAGATCTTCGTACGGGCCACGGGCACGCCCATCAGGGCACCCGCGTCCTCGTTCCCGCCGACCGCGTAGACGTACTGCCCGAATCTGGTCCGGCGCAGCACGACGGCCCCGAGCACGAACAGCGCCACGGTGATCCACACGGGCACTCCGACGCCGCCCGGGGAACCCTGTCCGAGGGTGGCGAGGAAGGAGTCCTTGTCGACCAGGTACGTCGTCGAGCCCTCGTCGGTGACGGCCAGCAGGATGCCCCGGGCGCCCAGCATCGCCGCCAGGGTGACGATGAACGGCGCGAGCCGGACCCGGGCGATCAGCACACCGTTGACCAGGCCGATCAGTCCGCAGACGGCGAGCGGCAGCAGCAGCGCCACCGCCGTGCCGTACCGCGAGCCCCAGGCGGCGAGGACACCGCCGAGGGCGAACAGCGAGCCCACCGACAGGTCGATGCCGCCGGTGACGATCACGAACGTCATGCCGAGGGCAACCACGGCGAGGAACGCCGAGGACAGCGCCATGTTCTCCAGGTTGTCGCCGGTCAGGAAGGTGTCGAAGCCCAGCGACGCCGCGGCCATGGCGATCACGAGGGTGACCAGGGCGCCGTGTTGCTGCGCGAGCCCGCTCAGCCGCTCGGCGCGGTTGGTGCGCCCGGCACCGGCGCTCCCGCGGCTCGCGGTGCCGGCCGGCGTTCCGGCCTCTTCGGTCCGCGTGGTCATCGCCTGCCTCGTTCCCGGGCCGCGCAGACGGCGAGGACGATCACCACGGCCTGGGCGATCTGGGTCCACGACGGCGGCAGATCGTGCTTGATGAGGGTGGTGGTGAGCAACTGGATGAGCACCGCACCGGCGACGGTGCCGCCGATCCGCACCCGGCCGCCGCTGAGCGGGGTGCCGCCGACGACCACGGCGGTGATGGCGGACAGTTCCATCAGGGTGCCGAGGGAGGTCGGGTCGCTGGCGGCGAGGCGGGCGGTGGCCAGCACGCCCGCGATCGCGGCGAGGGCGCCGGAGCAGACGTAGACCACGACCAGCACCCGGCGTACGGGGAGTCCGGCGAGCCGGGCGGCCGGGCGGCTGTCGCCGACGGCCAGGACCTGCCGTCCGAAGGTGGTGCGGCGCATCACGAACGCGACCAGCACCGCGAGCGCCGCGGCGACGAGGACCAGGTAGGGCACGCCGAGGACGCCACCTGAGCCGAGTGCCGCAAGGCCCGGATCGCGTACGTCCTTGAGCTGGGGCAGCAGGACCAGGGCCAGACCGCGTCCGCCGACCATCAGGGCGAGGGTGGCGACGATCGGCTGGACGCCGACGAACGCGACCAGCGCGCCGTTCGCGACACCGACCGCGGCACCCGCGACCACCGCGATCAGGGTGGCGGTCCAGGGCCCGTAGCCGAGGTAGAGCGAGAGCAGGGAGGTGGCCAGGGCCATCACCGAGCCCACCGACAGATCGACGCCTTCGGTGCCGATCGCCAGGGCCATGCCCAGCGCGACGATCAGCACCGGGGCCACCTGAACGGCCTGGGTCCGGAAGTTCTCCGCGGAGGCGAAGTGGGGGGTGAAGGCGAGGTTGAACAGCAGCAGCACCAGGACGCCGGTGTACACGCCGTACTCCTGGAGCAGGCGCAGCAGCCGGGCGCGGTCCGGTGTGCCGCGGGCGAGGGTGAGTTCAGTCATCGCTCCCTCCGGCGGGTACGGCGGCGATGGCGCGCATCAGTTCGCCCTCGGTGACGGCGTCACCGGTCAGCTCGCGGACCACGGCGCCGTCCTTGAGGACCACCACCCGGTCGCTGCCCTCGATCAGTTCCTCGGTGTCGGCGGAGATCAGCAGCACGGCGAGGCCGTCGTCGGCGAGTTCGTCGACGAGCGCCTGCACCTCGGCCTTGGCGCCGACGTCGATGCCGCGGGTCGGCTCGTCCAGGAGCAGGACCTTCGGGTGCAGGGCGAGCCAGCGGGCCAGCAGCACCTTCTGCTGGTTGCCGCCGGAGAGTTCGCCGACCTTCTGGTGCGGGCCCGCCGCCTTGATGCGGAGCCGTTTCACGAACGTGTCCACGATCCGGTCGACGCGGGCGTCGTCGACGAGGCCGAAGCGGGACAGGCCGGGCAGCGCGGCGAGCGCGATGTTCTCGCGGACGGACAGACCCGGAAGGATGCCCTCGCTCTTGCGGTCCTCGGGCAGCAGGCTGATGCCCGCGCGGACGGCCGCGGCGGTCGAGCCCGGCCGGACCGGGACGCCGGCGACGACGACCCGGCCGCCGTCGGTGGGCAGGGCCCCGGCGATGGCCCTCGCGGTCTCGCTGCGGCCGGAGCCGAGCAGTCCGCCGAGGCCCACGACCTCGCCGGGGCGGACCGAAAGCGACACGTTCCGAAGTCGGTGACGGACCGTCAGACCTGTTGCGGTCAGTACCGGTTCGGCGTCGGTGTCGTGCGAGCCGGAGAACTTGGTCAGGCCTTGCTCGCGCACCTCGCCGGTCTCCCGGCCGAGCATCATGGCCACCAGGCGCAGCCGGTCGAGTTCGGCGAGTGGGCCGGTGTGCACGACGCGGCCGTCGCGCAGGACGGTGATCGTGTCGCAGAGTTCGTACAGCTCGTCCATGCGGTGGCTGACGTAGACGACGGCGGCACCCCGCTCGCGCAGCATGCGGATCACCTCGAACAGGGTCCGCACCTCGCGTGGTTCGAGGGAGGAGGTCGGTTCGTCCATGATGACGACGCGGGCGTCCCCGGCGACGGCGCGGGCGAGCGCGACCATCTGCTGGGCGCCGACGCCGAGTTCGCGCAGCGGCCGGTGGACGTCGACCCGGATGCCGAGTCCGCGCAGTGCCTCGTCGGCCTCGCGGTGCATGCGCCGGAAGTCGATCAGGCCCAGCCGGCCGAGCGGTTCGCGGCCGAGGAACAGGTTGCGGGCCACGCTCATCAGCGGGACGAGGTTGACCTCCTGGTAGATGGTGGAGATGCCCGCCTCCTGGGCCTGGAGCGGGGTGGTGAAGCGGACCGGTGCGCCGTCGTACGTCACCTCGCCGTGGTCGGGGCGGTACACGCCGGTGAGCACCTTGATGAGGGTCGACTTGCCGGCGCCGTTCTCGCCGACGAGCGCGTGCACGTGTCCGGCGCGCGCGGTGAAGTCCACGTCGGACAGTGCGCGCACGCCGGGGAAGCTCTTGGACAGCCGGGTGACCGAGAGCACGTCAGTAGGCCTTGCCGAGGTCCGACCGGGCGTTGCTGCTGTCGTAGGCGCTGTCCTTGATAACGATGTCCTGACCGACCTTCCCGCCCTTGGTGAAGGTGTCGAGGGTCTGGAAGGCGAGCGGCCCGAAGCGCGGGTTGGACTCGATCACCGCGTGGATCCAGCCGTCCACGATGCCCTGTACGGCGTTGCGGGTGCCGTCGATGGTGACGATCTTGACGTCGCCGGGTTTCGTGCCGGCGCCCTTGAGGGCGTTGACGGCGCCGAGGCCCATCTCGTCGTTCTCGGCGTAGATGCCGGTGATGCCGGGCTTGGACTGGATGAGGTTCTCGGTGACCGACTGGCCTTTCTCGCGGGCGAATTCGCCGGTCTGGCGGAACACGATCCTCAGGCCGGGCGCCTTCTCCTTGATGCGGTCCTCGAAGCCCTTGGTGCGCTCGGTGGTCACGTTGTTGCCGGCGGCGCCGAGGAGGACGGCGATCTCGCCCTTGCCTCCGGTCGCCGCGATCATCTGGTCCGCGGCCCGTTCGCCCTGCCGGGTGAAGTCCGAGCCGATGAAGCTCACGTAGTCCTTGCAGGCCGTCGCGTTGATCTTGCGGTCGATGGTCACGATCGGGATGTGCCGGGCAGCCGCGGTGCGCAGCACCGGTTCCCATCCGTCGGAGTTGAGCGGTGCGATGACCAGCAGGTTCGCGCCCTTGGCGATGAGGTCCTGGACGTCGCTGATCTGCTTGGAGAACTGCGACTGGGCGTTGGCGGTGAGCAGCCTGACGCCCTGCGCCTTGGCTTCGGCCTTGATGGAGGCGGTCTCCGCGATCCGGAAGGGGTTGGCTTCCTTCTCGGACTGGGAGAAGCCGACGGTGGCGGTCTTCAGGTCCAGTCTCTTGCCGCCGTACGCGTCGACGGTGCAGGTCGGGCCCGAGGCGGTGCCGGGAGAGGCGACCACCTGGCCGGCGTCGTCCTGCCGGGCGGCGGAGGGCTTCGTCTCCGAGTCGTCCTCGGACTTGGTGCAGCCGGTCGCGAGCGCGAGGCCCGTCACGAGGCCGGCGGCGAGAAGTGTGCGAGCGGAGGTGCGACGGGCAAGTGCGGTGGGCTTCATGAGTGTCCCCAAACGGCACGGCCCCGGAGCTTGAGAGCGCTCTCGGGGAGGCTTGCTCTTGCGTCAACTCGGCGTGCTCGTCGTTCAGGGGAGGTTTTTACATCGTTGGAAGGGGCGTGTAAAGCCTTCCGTCCGAAATCTCGTCACCGCCGGCCCAGGGTGCTCTCCCGCTCCACCAGCTCGAATTCCGCGGTCAGTTCGCGGCCTCCGGGCTCCGCGCGGCCGGACAGGCTGCGCAGCAGCGAGGCCACGGCCATCTTCGCGATGGCCCGTTTGTCCGGGGACACCGTCGTCAGGGTGACGGCGCCGAAGCGCCCCTCCGCGATGTCGTCGAAGCCCACCACCGCCACGTCCCAGGGCACCCGCAGACCCCGCTCGTGCAGGACCCGCATCGCGCCGATCGCGATCAGGTCGTTGAAGGCGAAGACGGCGTCCGGGCGCACGCCGGAGTCCAGCAGTTCGGCCATGGCATGCGCGCCGTCGTCCCGGTCCCAGCCGCCGACCGGCACCACCAGGCTGTCCGGCGCGGGCACCCCGGCCGCCGCCAGCTCGGCGCGCCACCCGTCCAGCCGCAGGTGGGCGGGCCGGTTCACGGAGTCGGTGCGCACGCCGAGGTAGGCGATCCTGGTCCGGCCGCGGCCCAGCAGGTGGCGCACCGCGCACCGGGCCGCCGCCACGTTGTCGATCGCGATGTGGTCGAAGGGCAGGCCGTACTCGCGCTCCCCGAGCAGCACCAGCGGCACGTCGCCCGGCCGGCCCCGCAGGTCCGCGGCCTCCAGGGTCAGCGGGCTGAGGATCAGCCCGTCGATCACCCCGCCGCGGAAGCCCTGGCTCACCAGGATCTCCTGTTCGCGCTCACCCCGCGTGTGGTCGAGCAGGACGGTGAACTCGTGCTCCGCCGCCGCGTCGATCACCGCGCCGGCCAGCTCCGCGAAGTACGGGTTGCCGAGCTCGGGAACGGCCAGCGCGATGATCCCCGTCCGGCCCTTGCGCAGATGCCGCGCCGTCAGGTTGGGCCGGTAGCCGAGCTCGTCGATCGCCGCCTGCACCCGGGCGCGCATGGCCGGGGTGACGTGCGGATAGTTGTTCACCACGTTGGACACGGTCTTGATCGAAACGCCCGCGCGTTCCGCCACGTCCCTCAGGCTGACCCGCAAGGGATCTCCTCAGCGTCGATGAGTGCCCCGCGCCCCCGGGATTGTCATGTCCCTGGACACAGGCGGAGAGCCGTGCTCTCATGCCAACTGCCGTTCCTTCCAACGTTGTACAGACAGAAGCAACGAGCCGCCACCCTTCCTCACCCAAGGAGGATTCGTGCGCATCAGACCCCTCGGGCATCGCCTCGCCCTGCTGCTCGCCGCGGCCCTCGGCCTGGCCGGCCTCACCGCTCCGCCCGCGGCCACCGCGGCCGACGATGCCGTCGAGGTCCACGGCCTCAAGGGCGACTACTACACCCAGTCCGCCCCCGGCGCCTTCGACTTCCACGAGCTCAAGGCCACCGGGTTCGACCCGAACCTCGACTTCGACACCCTGGAGCCGCGCCTGAACTTCGCCACCGGCCAGTCGGACGACGTCAGCGTCCGCTGGACCGGCAAGATCGTCCCGGAGAAGACCGGCCCCACCACCTTCTCGATCATCGGCGACAACGGCTTCCGCCTGTGGGTGGACGGCCGCCTGGTCATCGACCACTGGGTGGACGACTGGGACATCGAACAGACCGGCCAGCCGGTCGAGTTGACCGCGAACCAGGCCTACGACATCAAGGTCGAGTACTTCGAGCACTACGGCGGCTCCAACCTCCACCTGCGCTGGACCCCGCCCGGCGGCACCAAGACAGCCGTACCGCAGTCCGCGTTCCGCCTGCCCGACGGCTTCGACTACGACGGCGCGATCTCCACCGCCGTCCAGGCGAGCGGCCGTACCCTCGCCCTGGAGTTCGCGCGACCGCTCAGCGCGCCGCCGGCCGGACTCGGCGAGCATCTCGACGCGGTGATCGGCGGCGCCACCTGGCCGCTGGGGACGGCTCGCCTGGACTCCGCCGATCCCCGCAAGCTGCTGATCGCGCTCAAGGAGCCCGTCGTCGGCAACAAGACAGGTACCGCGTCCGGTCTCGCCGACGTGCGCTACGACGGGCAAGGCGGCCTGGCCGGCACGGATGGCAACGTTGTCGGATCCTTCTGGAGCAGCGGTGCCAACAAGTCGACCTACGAGTTGCGCACCAAGTGGGCCGACCAGGTCGGGCCGGACAACGCCCACCCCGAGTACCCGAGGCCCCAGCTCACCCGCGCCGACTGGCAGAACCTCAACGGCACCTGGCAGTTCGCCGCCGCCACGGCGGGCGAACAGCCGCCGGTGGGCAGGAAGCTCGGGGAGAAGATCCTCGTCCCGTACCCCGTCGAGTCCCAGCTGTCCGGGCTCGAACGGCACGAGGACCGCATGTGGTACCGGCGTACCTTCACCGTCCCGGCCGGCTGGAAGATCGGCTCCGGCAAGCGGCTCCAGCTGAACTTCGGCGCGGTCGACTGGCGGGCCGAGGTGTACGTCAACGGCACCAAGGTGGCCGAACACCAGGGCGGCTACGACAAGTTCAGCGCCGACATCACCGACGCGCTGAAGCCGGGCCGCACCCAGGAACTCATCGTCGGCGTCTACGACCCCACCGACGCGGCCGACGGCGAGAACCCGCCGGTCGGCAAGCAGCGCCTGGACCCGAGCGGCATCTGGTACACGCCGACGTCCGGGATCTGGCAGACGGTGTGGATGGAGCCGGTGGCCGCCGACCACGTCGACCAGCTCAGGCTCACCCCGGACGTCGACGCCGGCACGCTCACCGTCGAGCCGCAGGGCGTCCGCGCCGGCCTGCCGGTCACGGCGACCGCCTACGCGGGCAAACGCGAGGTCGCCACCGCCACCGGCCGCAGCGGCGGGCCCCTGACCCTGCACATCCGGAACCCGCGCCTGTGGTCACCCGACGACCCGTACCTCTACGACCTCGAGGTGAGCGTCGGAGCCGACCGCGTCGGCAGCTACTTCGGTATGCGGTCGGTGAAGGTGGAGAAGGTGAACGGCGTTCCGCGCACCCTGCTCAACGGCAAGCCGGTCTTCATGATGGCCACCCTGGACCAGGGCTTCTGGCCGGACGGCCTGTACACCGCCCCGACGGACGAGGCGCTCGCCTACGACCTGAGGATGCACAGGAGCATGGGCTTCAACGCGGTGCGCAAGCACATCAAGGTCGAGCCCGACCGCTGGTTCTACTGGGCCGACCGGCTCGGACTGATGGTGTGGCAGGACATGCCCGCGATGACGGCCGGGGTGAACCCGTCCGCGCAGGCGCGCGCCGAGTACGAGCGCGAGATGAAGCAGATGATCGACGAGCACTACAGCAGTCCTTCGGTCGTCATGTGGGTCACCTTCAACGAAGGCTGGGGCCAGTACGACATGGCCCGCATCGCCGACCAGGCCAAGTCCTGGGACCCGACCCGGCTGGTCAACTCCATGTCCGGGCTCAACCTCGGCGAGGACGGCGGCACCGGCGACATCATGGACGAGCACGGCTATCCCAGTCCGGCCCTGCCGCCGCATCCCGACGGCCGGCGTGCCCTGGTCAGCGGCGAGTACGGCGGCCTCGGCCTCGCGGTTCCGGGGCACGCCTGGTCGGTGCAGCAGTCGTACGTCGACGTCGACCCGGCGACCTACACCGACGACTACCTGGCCAAGCTCGCCGAGGTCCACGCGCTGGCCTGCCAGGGCGGCAACGGCGCGGTGTACACCCAGATCTCGGACGTCGAGGGTGAGCTCAACGGCCTCATGACGTACGACCGCAGGGTGGTCAAGCCGGACGTCCAGCGGCTCAGGACGGCCCAGCAGGCGCTGATCTCGGACGCCTCACGGGCCACCCCGGCCGGGTGCGCTCCCTGACGCCCGCCCGGAGCCGGCGCACGCCTCCCCGCGCCGCGCCGCGTCTCCCAGGCCGGCGGTGAGGAGGGTGCGGTCCGCCGTCGTACGAGCGACGGCGGACCGCACGGACCGCCCCGGCTCCTGCGCACCCTCTGGACACGGCCCCCGAACCGTGCTGTCATGCCGATTGGTCCGTACCTTCCAACGTTGAAATACCTCAGGTGCCTCGCCGATCAACTCGTGGCCCCTGGTCCCCGCACGTCCGGATCGTGCCAGGAGGCTCCCCCATGCCCCTGAACCGCAGACACTTCGTCGCCGGCGCGCTCACCGTGGCCGGAGCGAGCGGTCTCCCCCTCGCCCTGGCCGGCACCGCAAACGCCGCGGCGGCGTCGCGAGTGCCCCCCGCCGCCGGCGGACTCTACTCGCCCAACGCCGCACCCCTCTCCCCCACCGCCTTCCTCCGGCTGCCGCCCGGCGCGGTCACCGCACGCGGCTGGCTCGACGCCCGGCTGCGGCAGCAACTCGCCGGTCTGTGCGGCCAGTACGCCGCGATATCGCATTTCCTGGTGATGTCCGACTCCGGCTGGGCGCACCCCGAGCGCACCGGCTGGGAGGAGGTCCCGTACTGGCTGCGCGGTTACGTGGACCTGGCGATCCTCACCCAGGACGCCACGGCGCTGGCCGCGGTCCGTCAGTGGATCGACGCGATCATGGCCACCCGGCAGTCCGACGGCTGGTTCGGTCCCACCGCCCTGCGTACCTCGCTCGGCGGCGGCCCGGACTTCTGGCCCTTCCTGCCGCTGACCTGGGCATTACGCAACTGGCAGGAGTACAGCGGCGACACCCGGATCGCCCCCCTGCTCACCGGCTTCCTCCGCTTCATGAACGCGCAGGGACCCTCGGCGTTCGACCAGAGCTGGGTGTCGATGCGCTGGGGCGACGGCCTGGACAGCGTCTTCTGGCTCTACAACCGCACGGGCGACCCGTTCCTGCTCGACCTCGCCGACAAGATCCATGCCAACGGCGCCGATTGGGTCGACAACCTGCCCTCGCTGCACAACGTCAACATCGCGCAGGGGTTCCGCGAGCCCGCCCAGTACGCGCTGCGCTCGCCGTCCGCCGCGCTCACCCAGGCCGCGTACCGGAACTACACGTCGGTGATGACCTCGTACGGCCGGTTCCCGGGCGGCGGGTTCACCGGCGACGAGAACGCGCGGCCCGGCTTCGGCGACCCCCGGCAGGGTTTCGAGACCTGCGGCATCGTCGAGTTCATGGCCAGCCACCAGCTGCTGACCCGCATCACCGGCGACGCGGTGTGGGCCGACCGCTGCGAGGACCTGGCCTTCAACTCGCTGCCGGCGGCGCTCGATCCGTCCGGAAAGGGCGTCCACTACATCACCAGCGCCAACAGCGTCGACCTCGACAACACCGCCAAGACGCAGGGCCAGTTCCAGAACGGCTTCGCCATGCAGGCGTTCATGCCGGGCGTCGACCAGTACCGCTGCTGCCCGCACAACTACGGCATGGGCTGGCCCTACTTCACCGAGGAACTGTGGCTCGCCACCCCCGACAACGGGCTGGCGACAGCGATGTACGCGCCCAGCAAGGTCACCGCGAAGGTCGCCGACGGCACCGCGGTGACCGTCACCGAGACCACCGACTACCCCTTCGGCGACACCGTCACCCTGAGCGTCTCCACGCCGAACCCGCTCGCCTTCCCGCTGTACCTGCGGATCCCCGGCTGGTGCGGATCCCCGCAGGTCAGCGTCGCGGGCGCGGCGGTCTCCGCGGCGGCCGGCCCGTCCTGGACCGTGGTCCGGCGTACCTGGCACGACGGCGACACCGTCACACTGCGCTTCCCGCAGTCGACGGTGCTGCGCACCTGGACCGGTGACCGCGCGGTCACCGCGGTCGACCGCGGACCGCTCACGTACGCGCTGAGCATCGGCGAGAACTACGTGCGGTACGGCGGCACTTCGCAGTTCCCGGAGTACGAGGTGCACGCGACCTCGGCGTGGAACTTCGGACTCGCGCCGGACGACGGTCCCTGGACGTTCAGCCGCGGCGACGGCCCGCTGCCGGACGATCCCTTCAGCCGCGACACGACGCCCGTTCACATCACCGCGCCCGCGCGGAAGATCACCGAATGGCAGGCGGACGACCAGCACGTGGTCTCCCCGGTGCAGGACTCTCCGGCACGCAGCACCGCCGCCGTCGAGACCGTGACGCTGATTCCGATGGGCGCCGCCCGGCTGCGGATCTCCGCGTTCCCCACCACCTCACCGACCGGCCACCCGTGGCAGCCGGTCGCCGTCCACCGGCTGATCCGCAACCAGAACTCCGGCAAGGTCATGGGCGTCGACCTGATGTCCACCGCCGACAGCGCACACATCGTCCAGTACGACGACAACGGCACCGCCGACCACCTCTGGCAACTCATCGACAACGGCGACGGCTGGTACCGCATCCGCAACAAGAACTCCGCCAAAGTCCTCGGCGTCGACCTCATGTCCACCGCCAACAGCGCACACATCGTCCAATTCGACGACAACGGCACCGCCGACCACCTCTGGCAACTCATCGACAACGGCGACGGCTGGTACCGCATCCGCAACAAGAACTCCGCCAAAGTCCTCGG